>WGED01000742.1 GCA_015492915.1 Cyclobacteriaceae bacterium | reverse complement strand
CCTTTGGCGTCAACAATATCCGCTTCCGCTACAATCCGCGCGAAGGTAATGATTTGTATATCGTATACAACGGCTCATACAATACACAATTGTACCGTGAATATCCGGCACTGCCCCGCATCGACGCCAATACAATCATCCTGAAATATACCTACACCTTTATCTGGGGCAGATAGTCCACCTGTTTTTCTTTAACCCAAAATTCTCAATAACCTTTCTGTTCCGAGCTTAAACTACTTCAAAATCAACCACTTCGTTCACGTTTGACTCGTCACCATAAAAGTGCATTATGCCTCCTCATCAAACGTGCTGATTTTCTTCCCGCCCTGGCGGGACAAGTTGTACTTTAACCTCTCATTACGAAATCCTGGTGAGAATTTTGGGTTTAAAATAATAATCCGATCTCCATGAATTTCAGGGAATATTCGCCAGTCACTGATAAAATCGCCGACACGAGCTATCAGCTTGCACAGCAACTCAGCCTGGACACATCTTTGCCAAAAGTGATGGCAGCCAGTTTGATGCCTTCGCTCAGGGTGAGGTATGGGTAAAGGTCTTCAGCGAGGTCACTCACGGTAATGCCGTATTTGATTGCCATCGAAGCCTGGCGAACCAGCTCACCGCCTTCCGGAGCCACTACTCTGATACCAAGCAACTTGTCGGATGCGGGATTGCGGATCAACTTGATGAACCCACGTGTGTCGTTAGCGGCAATGGCTCTGGGCACATCTTTCAATTTGATCACGGAAGTTTCGAAAGGAATGCCTCTCGCTTCGGCTTCACCCTCGTCCATGCCTGCACCTGCCACCTGCGGGTCAGTGAAAACGACCCACGGCAATGAAGAATAGTCGATTTTTTTGCCCATGGATTTAAAGGCATTTTCTACGGCGTTCTTTCCTTCGTAGGCGGCGGTATATACATACGGCGGTGTATTACACACATCCCCAGCGGCAAAAATATGAGGCGCCGTAGTGGCCATCTGGTCGTTGACAATAATGTGGCCGTGCTCATCTGTTTGTACTCCCGTGTATTCAAGGCCGAGCCCGGCGGTATTGGCTTTGGTGCCGGTTGCCATGAGAATTAGCCCATTTTCATGCAATGTTTTGAACGGCCTCTTGTCATCGGTGCCGTGAATAAGAATTGTGCTGCCGTCCTTCTCAATTTTTTTGGCTCTGAATCCGGGAAGCAATTCAATGCCTTCGGACTTTATATATTTTTCAAGTTCAAGGCTAATGTCCCGTGTCTGACTGCGCAACACCCTGTCGGTAAACTCAATGATGCGTACTTTGACACCGAGACGGTTAAATGCCATGGCCAGCTCACAGCCGACGTAACCCGCACCCATGATGGTGAGGCTACCGGGTTTTTCTTCCAACTCAAAAATGTTTTTGTTGGTAAAATACCCGACCTTATCCAGCCCTTCAATCCGGGGAATGTTGGTCGATGAACCCGTCGCAATGATGAACTTTTCGGCTGTGTGCTGCCCCCGGTCATCAATTGAGATTGTTGTTTCGTCAATGAATTTTGCGCGGCCTTTTATCAGGGTGAGGTTTGGAAAGTCTGCCACCACATCCAAATATTTTTTTTGCTGCATGTCCCGGACGAGTTGCCTGATGTCATGAAAAATACGCTTAAAATCAATATCTGCACCTTTGGGTCTGACGCCTGCAAAACCGGAATACGAAGCGTGGTATGCAGTTTCTGCCGCGCGGATCAATGCTTTTGATGGTAAGCAGCCCACATTTACGCAGGTACCGCCAAAGGGCAGCCCGTCGTTGACCATCAGGGTTTTGAGGTTGAATTCATTGGCTTTTATAGCGGCAGAAAAGGCGGCCGAACCTCCGCCGATGATGATCAGATCGTACCTGGCGTCACCACTTTTTTCACGAATGGTGGTTTGCGGTATTTCCGATACTACTTTGTAACTACCCGTTCCGTCAATGATTTCAGCAAGTTCCTCCACACTGATTTTTGACTGGTCAAAAGTGATCTCTCCACTACCATCGGGATAACTAATCTGCACCCTTATAACACCGTCAGCATCTTTCACCAGTTTTTCAATATGCGTTGCACAGTGGTTGCAAGTCATCCCCTCAATCTCAAATCTCACCGTTTCAATAACATTTTCTCCATTTTTTTTATAGGGACTCAGCATAGGTTTCGATTTAATAATTACTTCATTTTCATGAAAAATGAATGATTTTTTGTTTGGTTGTAGCTTCGGGGGGGTCAGCTTCCTGCATCTTTTTTGTCTACTACCTTATAGCCTGTTTCATCTATGGATTTTGATAGCTTTTCCACATCCACTTTGGAGGGGTCGTATTTTATGATCGCCTCACCCTTATCGTACGATGCGGTCACTTCCAGCACGCCGTCTTCTTGTTTGAGGACCTGTTCGATATGGCTGGCGCAACCGTCGCAGGTCATTCCCCGGATATTGAAATTTATCTGTTTGGTCATGGGTGGCGGCATCATATTCGAAATTTCAGCAGTGTCTTTGACTGGATAAAATATATGGGCATAATAAGGGAAAGTCAGCATCATGATAGTAAAAAGGGTAACAAGACCGAGAAATGCTTTTGTCTGTATAAATGACTTCCTGCCGGACGACACCTCACAATCGCAATCGTCTGCCCCTTTTCCAACAGGTTGTGCGGGCTTTAGTTTCAGATACCAGGCAAAAGCCAATACTCCGAGCGTTATGGCGATAAGCCACGGCCTTAACGGTTCGATCCACGAAAAAGAAGCTGCGATACCGCTCGTTCCGGCTATCAGCGCCAACACGGGGGTAATACAACATAGTGAAGCGGTGATGGCAGTTATCACCCCCGTCACAACTACCGTGTTGGTCTTTTGGTCCGTTGATTT
>WGED01000741.1 GCA_015492915.1 Cyclobacteriaceae bacterium | reverse complement strand
GTTACATCTTTGCCTCAAATTTATCAGGGTCGGCTAGTGTTATGTCAAATGAAAATTAACGCAAATACTGTTTTGGAATTAAAACACCGGAATGCCGGGTGTAGAATGATTCTACACCCATATATGAAAATTCCGCAAACGATATAAGGATTTACAATCCGCATAATAACCGTTTTGGAAATATCAGGGTGTAGTTGCAAACTACACCCGGCATCATTTTATTCTTGACTTAACACTATTATGGTGACGAGTCAAACGTGAACCAAGTGTCTGATTTTGAAGTAATTTAAACTCGGAATAGAAGGGTTATTGAGAATTTTGGGATAAAATACCCCGGGTGTGCAAAACCACATTTTACACGCAATCCTTTCTCTTCTTACTCAAGTGTTTGTTCTACGCCATCTTTCTGATTCTTGCCATCGCCCTGGTTACGGTCGTGGCAAAGATAACGACGGAAATGCTGCTGAGGGGCATCAGGATGGCAGCGATGAGCGGAGATAATTTACCGGTGATCGCAAAACTGATACCGAGTATATTATAAATGAAAGAAATGATAAAAGCGGCAATCACGATACGATGGGCTGCTCTTGAAAAATCGATGAATTTTGTAAGATATTTTAGGGACCCGGAGGTCATGATGGCATCAGAGGCAGGGGTAAAGCTCGTGGTGTCGTCAGTCACGGAGATACCTACATCACTTTGCTGCAGCGCACCTGCATCGTTAAGGCCGTCACCGATCATCAGCACTTTTTCTCCTTTTCTCTGTAGTTCTGCGATGTAATCCAGTTTATCCTGCGGAGATTGGCGGAAGCGATAAATAGCGTCATCGCCGAAGATCTCTTTCAGCCTTCCTTCCTCGCTCTCGTTGTCACCGGTCAGAATGGAGAAACGGTATGACTTTTTCAATTCTTCCGCTACCTCCCTGATGCCCTCGCGATATTTGTTTTCGATGCGAAACATACCCAGCACTTTCCTGTTTTTCGACACGAAAATCTGCGTGGCGCCACTGGAGACAGGGTTTTCTTTCTCTTTTTCACGCACAAAGTCCCAGTTACCGAGTTTGTAAAAATGGCCCGCCACTTCCGCCTGCAGCCCTGCGCCGGTTATTTCCGCATATTTTTCAAGGGTGATGTTGTCGGTGCTCTCATTGATGCTCTCGGCGAGCAGTCTACTCAAAGGATGTGTTGAATTCATAGCCAGGGCCTTGATGCGTCTGAAGTCCTCCTTTTCCACCTCAATCCCTTCGTAATGCACAATGCCCGCCTGGTTGTATGTGATGGTGCCCGTCTTGTCGAAGACCACATGGGTGATATGCAACAATTTCTCTATGACGTGGACATTTTTGAGATAGAACTTCATCTTACCGAATATTCGCATGGTTGTTCCAAATGTAAAGGGTGCCGATAGCGTAAGTGCACACGGACAAGCGACGATCAGCACGGCCGTGAAGGCGTTGAGGGCGGTGCGCAGATCAATCCTGAACCAAAATGCAAAAGCTATCATGGCTATCACCAATACGGCAAAAGTGAAGTACTTGCTGATCCTGTCGATAAGCCGCTGAAAGCCGTCGTCCTTTCCTTTGGCAAAAGCTTCATTATTCCATAGCTGTGTCAGGTAGCTCTGTGATACGGGCTTTACCACTTCCATGTCGATGCTGCCGCCCACCTGCCTGCCGCCGGCGTAGATGTAATCACCCGCTTTTTTTGATACGGGATTTGATTCGCCTGTCACGAAGCTGTAGTCAATATTGGCGTGATCGCTTATCAGCACGCTGTCGGCGGGAACAATTTCCTGGTTGCGAACGCGGATGCGATCGCCTTTTTCAATATTGCTCACAGGAATGCTGATCAGTTCTTTACGCTTGTATTTATAGATGGCCAACGGAAAATATGATTTGTAATCCCGCTCGAACGACATCCCCTGATAGGTATAATTCTGAAACCACTTACCTACGAGCAGGAAAAAAAGCAGTCCCGACAGCGAATCCAGATAGCCGGGCCCCGATTGCGATATAATCTCATAGAGGCTTCGCGCAAACAATACGAAGATACCAATGGAAATAGGCACGTCGATGTTTACATATTTTTTACTCAGCCCTGCCAAGGCGGAATGGAAGTAATCGCTCGCGCAATAGAATACCACCGGCAGCGAGAGCAGTATGTTGAGCCACGACATAAAACGCCGCACGTTGTCTTCGAGCCCTTCGAAGCCGAAATACTCCGGAAAGCTCAGCAACATGATGTTGCCGAAGGCAAAACCCGCCACACCAATTTTGATGTAAAGGCTTCTGTTTTCGTCGGTCTTCGATTTTTTTGTGCTGTCATCAAGGCTGATTTTCGGCTCATAACCGAGGGTATCGAGCAGTTCCACCAGCTTGCGCAACGATATAATACGGGGATCGAAATCGGCGCTGAATTCTTTCTTTACAAAATTCACACGGCTGTGGTTAAGACCGTCGGTCAGCTTGTACAGATTCTCAAGCAGCCAGATGCACGAACTGCAATGGATAGAAGGGATATACAGCGTTACCCTGGCGCGCTCGCCGTCGTAGTAGTCGAGGATCATGTTCCAGATGTCCTCGTTGTCGAGAAATGCATATTTCTCATCAAACTTTTTACTCTTCAGGCTGACACCGGGATTTTTCTCGAGATCGTAATAAACGCATAGGTCGTTTTGGTTGAGGATCTCGTACACCGTTTTGCAGCCGTTACAGCAAAAGTCCTTCTCCTCAAACACGATATGTTCACGGTCGCAGGCTTCGCCGCAGTGATAACATATTTTCTTTTCCGTGGACATACTTTTAGGGGCTTAGTCCTTCATAACCCTGAAACAGGCTATGTGCTTCAGTCCTGCAATGCAATAAGTTCTTCGAATATCTTCGTCATATTCGGTTCGGCCTTTTGTGCCGCCGCAAGCACCTTATCAAGGGTCACTTCCTCTATTTTACCGTCAACGCCAAGGTCGGTGATTACAGAGATGGCAAACACCGGTATGCCCATATGCCGTGCTACGAGATTTTCGGGAATGGTGGACATGCCTACCACATCGGCACCGAGTATGCTCAGGTATCGGTATTCGGCAGGCGTCTCCAGATTGGGACCGGTGACGCTGGCATAAACCCCGGTGTGTACTTTTATATTATTTTTCCTGGCAATCTCTTGTGCCTGGGCGATCATCTTTTTGTCATAGGGTTCACTCATATCCGGAAAGCGCGGACCGAATTCGTCGAGGTTGGGACCTCTGAGGGGATTGTCGGGGTGCAGGTTGATGTGGTCATTGATAATGAGCAAATCACCGATCTCCTGACCTTCACGCAAGCCTCCACAAGCATTGGAAATAAACAATTTTTCAATACCCAACAATTTCATTACCCTTACGGGAAAGGTAATTTCCAGCGCCGAGTATCCCTCGTAATAATGAAACCTGCCCTGCATCACAACCACTGCCTTGCCGGCGATCTTGCCGAGAATCAGCTTTCCGTCATGGCTCTCGACTGTTGATATGGGAAAATGAGGAATATCGCTGTACTCTATCTCCTGTTCTATATCAATATCCTCGACCAGTGCGCCGAGGCCTGTGCCTAGAATGATACCAAACCGTGGTTTTTGAGGGTATTGATTCCTTATGTAATCTGCCGCTTCGTGATAGTGTTCTATTTTCATGTTACCGTTATTGTTTACAGTTTGCGAAACTAAGAAATTATCATTTAATCGCCGTAAATTTTGATGACGGAATAATTAAATCACCAAATACGCTAATCCGAATACAACTCCGGCTTCTATGAAAAACGAATGATTTTTACGTCACTTCCACCTCCCCGGTGTGCGGAATACCTCACAATAATCACCCGATTTCCATGATAATTTTGATTTTTAAATTATTTATGATTGATTATGGGCACATTTGTTCAAGCTGCCTGAATACCCGGAATGAGGGGCTTAGAAAATCGATAAATATTTATAAATTTACCTGTCAATTTTTTGAACCATAAAAACGATTTCCATGAAGTTTATAGTTTCGTCCAAAGCACTGTTGAATGAATTAAATAAGATAAACGGCGTCATCACTACAAACCCCGTAGTACCGATACTTGAAAATTTTCTTTTCGAGATAGAAGACGGTAAGCTCACTGTGACTGCCTCCGATCTACAAACTTCTATAATTACCGAGCTTGATGTCGAAGCCAGGGAAGACGGAAGCATCGCCGTGCCTTCAAAAATACTTCTGGACACGTTGCGAGAGCTGCCGGAACAGCCGGTCACATTTTCTATTGATCAGGAACACTATTCCATCGAGCTGAGCAGTGACAACGGACGATACAAGCTTGCCGGAGAAAATGCCAGTGATTTTCCCAAAATCCCCGAAGTGACGGAAGGGTTCAGCCTGGACATCTCATCCGGAGTGCTTGCGAGAGCTATTTCCAACACCATTTTTGCCACCAGCAATGATGAGCTGAGGCTGGCCATGACAGGTGTATTTCTGCAACTCTCTGAAACACACACCAACTTTGTCGCTACTGACGGTCATCGGCTTGTGAGATACCGCAGGGTGGATGTGGCGGCTGACGGTGATCATGAGATCATCATTCCACGCAAGGCGCTGAACCTGCTCAAGGCAAGCCTGCCTTCAGAAAACACCAACGTGACGGTAGAGTTTAACAATGCGAACGCCTTTTTCCATTTCGAAAACCTCAGGATGATCTGCCGCCTGATCGATGAGAAATATCCGGATTATGAGAATGTGATCCCCCTCAACAATGATAATCACATGACCATCAACAGGCTGGAGTTTCTGAGTTCGCTCAAAAGGATAGCCAATTATGCCAATAAATCGACGAATCAGGTAAGGCTCAAAATAACAGGGAGCGAGTTACAGATCTCGGCCGAGGACCTGGATTTTTCCAATGAAGCGAATGAGCGTCTTTCTTGCATACACGACGGAGAAGATCTGGAGATAGGGTTCAACGCCAAGCTCCTCATCGAAATGCTGCACAATATGGAGAGTGAGGATGTGGTACTGCAACTCTCGGAGCCTAACCGCGCGGGGCTGATCGTGCCGAAGGAGAAGAATGAGAATGAAGATATTCTGATGCTTGTAATGCCGGTGATGCTGAGCAATTATGTTTAAAGATATTTTCGGGTCATTATTATTACCGGCTTAAAAGAGGTTTCAGAGCCTTTCCATGAGATTTTTGCCATTTTTAGCTAACCGCCGATTCACAAGCTAATGTCGGAAAAACTATCCCAAAAAGACAGATCTAAAATTGCCTATTTGCAGGGCGGTATTTCTGTAGCAACAAACGGGTTGTTGTTTATATTCAAATATTGGGCGGGTATCGTCACCGGATCACTGGCGCTGATGGCCGATGCCTGGCACACGCTTTCCGATTCGCTGAGTTCCATTATCGTTTTGGCCAGCACCAAAATTTCTAGCAAGCCACCCGACGATGAACACCCATTTGGTCACGGACGCGCCGAACTCATTGCTGCCATCATCATCGGTGTGATACTGGGTTTTATCGGGCTTGAATTTGCCAAAGACAGCATTGTGAGGTTAGTAAACAGGGAAAGTGTCGTGTTTGGAGAATTTGCGGTTTGGGTGACTGCCATATCTGTTTTTGTTAAGGAAAGTCTGGCGCAATTTTCATTCTGGTCGTACCGCAAAACCCACAATCCATCCCTCAAGGCGGATGGCTGGCATCATCGGTCCGATGCAATTTCATCTTTGATCATTCTCGCCGGTATATTTCTGGGCTCGTATTTCTGGTGGATCGACGGTGTTTTGGGATTGATTGTATCGTTGTTCATTTTCCATGCTGCCTATGAAACCATCAAAGAGGGTACGATACCATTGCTCGGTGAAGAGCCCGACGAGGAATTGCTCAATGACCTGAAAGCCATTGCCCGCCAAGCGAGCGGCATGGAAACCTACCTTCACCATGTGCATCTTCATCGCTATGGTCACCACATCGAATTGACCATGCACATCAAACTGTCAGGAAATATTACGCTTGACGATGCGCACGATATAGCCGACAGCATTGAAAACGCCATCGCCGAAAAACTGAAAATCGAAGCCACCATCCACATGGAGCCTGTTTGATAAAATGATGAAAAAATCATCATAGATGAGTCACGTGCGCGTTATCACTCTGTCATTGCGGATAATAATTCAATTTTCATAATCGGGACATTTATATGAGAATTTACTTAATTTGCACCCCGAAATTTTTGAGCATAAAAAAAGACTGAAAATCCATGGAGCAGGAAAGCATAGATTTGAGAAAAGAACATCAGGAGAAAGTTAAAAAGGTAATTACCGAGGTGGGGAAAGTAGTCGTGGGGCAGGATTACATGATCAACCGGTTGCTGATCGGGTTGTTTACCCAGGGACACATCCTGCTGGAAGGTGTACCGGGTCTGGCCAAAACACTTACCGTAAATACCCTGGCTGATGTGCTGCATCTTGATTTTCAGCGTTTGCAGTTTACTCCCGACCTGCTGCCCGCCGACCTGATCGGTACGATGGTGTATAACCAGCAAAAGTCTGACTTTGAAGTGAAGAAAGGCCCGATCTTCGCCAATATGATCCTCGCCGACGAGGTGAACAGATCGCCGGCCAAAGTACAGTCGGCATTGCTCGAGGCCATGCAGGAAAAACAGGTGACCATCGGCGAGACGACTTTTAAGCTCGACAGGCCGTTTCTTGTGATGGCCACCCAAAACCCCGTAGAACAAGAGGGCACCTATCCGTTGCCTGAAGCCCAGGTTGACAGGTTTATGATGAAGGTATTTGTCGAGTATCCGCAAAAGCATGAGGAGCTGGAGATCATGCGCCGCATGGCCAATATGAAATTCGATGCGCAGCTTGAGACCATCCTCACAAAAGAGGATATCTTTAAAATCAGGGATGAGATCAATACGGTTAAGATCTCCGAATCACTTGAAAAATACATCGTCGAGCTGGTGTTTGCCACACGTTATCCCAAAGAGTACAAGCTGGATGACGAAGCCAATTACATCATGTTCGGCGCATCTCCCCGCGCATCCATCAACCTGAACCTCGCAGCCAAAGCCATTGCGTTTTTCGATGAGCGTGAATTCGTGCTGCCCGAAGACATCAAGGAGATCGCCAAAGATGTGCTCAACCACCGTATCCTGCTCAACTATGAAGCGGAGGCTGACGGCGTGCGGTCACAGGATATCATCGATGCGGTGCTGCACAAGGTGCCTATCTCCAAATAACGGCTTGGGGCCTATGAAAAAAACAGGCATTTTTTCATGGAAACAAAGCCTTTTCCTTCCGTCATGCAGAGCGACAGCGAAGCATCTTTTTATAAACCACTGCATTTTTTCCGTTTCTCGACAGCAGACCTTCGCCACGAACAGGCTTCGCTTACGCTATGGGTGACATTAAACAACTAAAATGGTTCAAGCGTCCCTTTCTGGGCGTAGATTGTTTCTACGCCCTGATATCTTTCCGCGGCTCTGGTCGGAGCGTCCGCGTTATGAAAAAATGCCCTTTTTCTCATGGATGCGCATTTGCAAAAGAATGCAGACCCCGCCCCCGTCTATTGGCAAGACAGGAGGCCCCCTGAAGGGAACCGGGATGTTCTATGATAAACGAATATTTCCCATCTCACCCTCATTTGAAACGAGGACGAATCCCTCATGAATTTGTAATTCCGCACCTTCATCAGGATATTTGTATATTAGAGCCTGTCCCAGCCGTTGTGGCAGGATCAGTGTTTTGCCGGGATCAGTAATGAAAGTAATTTGAACGTGGATGTGTATTTTCCTACCCACCTTAGCCAAGATATCAAATGCTACTGAAAATAATGAGGCAAATGCCAACAGGAACACTTGATGAAACAAGCAGCCCCTACTGCGCAGGCGGGGATGACATGAAAATCCCCCACACCAGCGCCCTGACCGTTGTTCAGGCACTTGCCCGTCCGAAGCACTGCGCAGGCGGGGATGACTATTACCCGTTTGGCTTGACTTTTAACTCGTATGCAAGCGGTACAAAAAACAACTATCTGTTCAATCAGGGAACTAGACCTACAAAACAGAGAGACAGCCTTTATTGGGCTGGGACATGACCAAGTTTAAGATGTATGATTATGCTATTGGAAGGTTCTGGCAAGTTGATCCTGCAGCGGATGTAGCAGGTCAAGAGAGCTGGACCCCATATCAGTATGGTTACAACAATCCAATTCGGTACAACGATCCATATGGAGATTGTCCGTGGTGTATAGGAGCCCTTATTGGAGCAGCTACAGATTATGGGTTACAAGTAGCAGGAAACTTAGTAGAAGGCAAAGATTTAAGTGATGCGCTAATAGATGTAGACGGAGGGTCTATTGCTTTATCTGCGGTAGCAGGAGCTACGGGAACTGGGCTTTTGAGCAAAGCAGGTAAAGTTTTAAGCACAGGAAAGAAGCTTACAAAAGCAGCACAACTGAGTAAGAATGTCAAGAAGGGAGCCAAGTTTG
>WGED01000740.1 GCA_015492915.1 Cyclobacteriaceae bacterium | reverse complement strand
TTTGCACCTAAAGAAAAAGAAACAGACGACAATTCAGCTTTTGATATTGCATTTGAAGTTGAAAATAATGACAAGCAAATAGGTATTATTGGACTCGAATGCAAATACACTGATTCATTTTCATTTAAACCACAAAAATCCAAAGTGTATTATGGTGATGTAGATTCAAAAGGTTATGAAAGATATTATGAAATCTTTATGAAATCCCAAAGCTCGTTTAAAAACGACTATTTTGATTATATAAGAAATAAAGACATAAATCAACTATTCAGAAATCAATTAATTGCGGAAAGAATAATTCAAAATTCGAACTTAGACTATGAGTTTGTAAAAACTGGGCTATTCTGTTTTCATGGTGACAAAGATGCAATTGAATCTGCTAATAAAATCAAGTCAATGTTGAATGAGCCAGAGAACTTTCAATTAATCACATACAAAAGTTTTATTGAGTCTGTTCAGCGTCTTGACTTGGACTGGGAAAAGCGAGAGTGGACTATGAAGCTTTGGACAAGATATTGTGCGCTTGAATTGAGTGAAAAATTGACAAAAAAGAGAAAATAAAAAATACGCACCACATTGTATATAAGTAATGGTGGGCAAAGTGCTAAATATGAAACAAATATGAATAAAATAAACGACAGTGCAAAAATGAATGTAAGTGCGAAAAATCCCGCCATTACTCATACACTTATTCGTTACAGCCCAAAGACGCCATAATATGTTCATTACTGGATTAATGAAATTTCTTATCGGATTGGTTGGAGTCATTGGAACTCTAATTCTGCTTGTATTGAGTACTTTTAAGCGAACGAAGAAAGGAAAAATACGACTGGCGGGCATAACATTTTTTTCAACTGCCGGTCTAATTGTGATCATAACGATAATCGAATTTCAAGTTTATCCAATAAATTCTAAAACCGATCAACTACTTCTGACAGCTTACAGAGAAGCCCCGTTTGGCGGTATTTGGTTGGCCATTTATGATGACCGAACTTGGGAACTGGGTTATTCTTCGAGAGAAATAACGGCGAGCGGAAGGTATCAACTTCAAGCAGATACATTAATTCTTACCGCAGCTAACGGAACAACTATAATTGGACAGACTGAACAGACTTCTTTTGTAATCGAACCCAGGAGGCTAATTGAAGTCGGGAATTCAGGTATCAGATGGCTTGAAATTATGATCAATGAAATGAATGAAAACGGGCTGTAATCGAGTAGCTTACTGAAGGCCATTTGACCGGCTGTACCTGGCGGTTCGTTAACCTGACCCCTTTGTTACTGATAGTATTCCATCATGGCTGTATACTCTTTTCTTTTTATGAGATGGTTGTGCCGCATATCGGGCTTTGAGCGATTGCCCTGCCTCGTATCAGCCGGTTGATATTGCGGATGCGTTCATCAAAGGTCATATTGGTTTTTGCAGGTCAACTCCTTAAGCTTTGCTTTGAAGGCAGGTCACTTTTTCATGGATTATTGACCGGGACCTTTGCAGAAGCAGCATAGTTTTTAAAATCATTTATAAATTCATGAAACTCCTGCCCGAATACATCTTTGAAAAGCACATAAAAATCATTGCTTTTCAGGGATTCCCTGAGAAAACGATCGAACCGGTCCTTGCCGAACTTTTCGATCATAAAGGCTACGATACTCCCGTATTCGGCGTAAATGAAGCGGTATTTATTTTTCAGTTTAAAATCCTTTACGGCTTTTCCCTTGCCGGAAAGGAAGGTGCCCCAGTCTTCGGGCTCTACAAAATACCCCTCTTTCATCTTTGCAAAGGTCTCCTCCATGGTCAGATAGCCGTCTTTGCCGAATTGGTCTGAAGTATAAACCGCCAGGCCCTCCATAAACCACTGTGGATAGGTAAGCGCATGAAAAAACGACATATTCTGGTGCATGAGGGAATGCGACAGCTCGTGCAACAGATAAGTATCCGGATGAATGGCGTTGGTTTTTCGCTCGTCGTTGGCCTGTTCGGATATGAAAATACGGCCGTTCCCGATGACCGTAATCATGCGTGCCCGGGCGCCGGTAAACTTCTTCAACTCGCCTTCATAAGCGCAAACGAAAATTTTTACTTTATGCCTGAAGTGCAACCCATGGCTGATCTCCGCCCTCCGGATCAGTGAGTCGATGATATCGTAGTCCTTTAT
>WGED01000739.1 GCA_015492915.1 Cyclobacteriaceae bacterium | reverse complement strand
GCCAACCAACCATCCGAAAAGTTTCGGGCCATCACGGTACCGGAATTTTTGTTATTTTTTGCAAAGGGTTATCTTAAACCCAAAATCCTCAATAACCTTACTATTCCGAGCTTAAACCACTTCAAAATCAGGCACTTCGTTCACGTTTGATTCGTCGCCATAAAAGTGCATTATGCCTCCTCGTCAACCGTGCCGATTTTCTTCCCGCCCTGGCGGGACAAGTTGTGTTTTAACCTTTCATAACGAAATCCTGGTGAGAATTTTGGGTTGAATTTTGGTCACGGAGGATCTCCTTCAGAAAGAGAGATTAAAAATTCATTAAATTTTCATGAACCCGGGGAATTGATCAATGAATTTTTCCCTGTTTCGTGCTGCCAGTGATATCAGGATGTAGAAATTGTGTCTGAAAATCATTGATTTTTCATGACGGATCAAAGATGAAAGTTTCTTTTTCATTATGGCCATTTTCCCATAACTTTGCCGAAATTTTTTAGGATGATATTTTCACAAACCTCATAAAATAAATATGCCGAAAGATCCCACCATCAAATCAGTATTAATCATAGGAAGCGGGCCGATCATCATCGGTCAGGCATGCGAGTTCGACTATTCAGGTTCACAGGCATCAAGGTCATTGAGGGAAGAGGGTATCGAGGTGACACTAATCAACAGTAACCCTGCCACCATCATGACTGACGAAGTGACTGCCGACAACGTCTACCTGAAGCCGCTTACCAAGAAGTCGATTATAGAAATATTACAAAAGCATGACATTGATGCCGTTTTGCCGACCATGGGAGGACAGACAGCCCTTAATCTGGCGATCGACTGCCAGAATGCGGGCATTTGGGAGAAATTTGGTGTGAGGATGATCGGTGTGGATATTGGCGCTATCGAGACTACCGAAGACCGGGAAAAATTCAGGATGAAGATGAAGGAGATCGGCGTCGGGGTCTGCGAAGGACGCACGGCGACATCTTTTCTCCAGGGTAAGGAAATAGCACAGGAGATCGGTTTTCCGCTTGTGATCAGGCCTTCCTTCACGCTCGGCGGTGAAGGGGGCGGTTTTGTGGAGACTCCCGAAGAGTTTGACAAAGCGCTCAACAAAGGCTTGCATGCCTCGCCCATTCACACGGTGCTGATCGAGCAGAGCATTCTCGGTTGGAAAGAATACGAATTGGAATTGCTCAGGGATAATAACGGCAATGTGATTATCATCTGTTCCATCGAAAACTTCGACCCGATGGGCATCCATACCGGGGATTCCATCACTGTGGCTCCCGCCATGACACTGGCCGACACGACATACCAGAATATGCGTGACATGGCCATCACGATGATGAACAGCATCGGCGAGTTTGCCGGAGGTTGTAACGTGCAGTTTGCCGTACATCCCGAAACGGAGGAAATTATCGGTATCGAAATCAACCCCAGGGTTTCGCGATCATCGGCCCTGGCTTCGAAGGCCACCGGATATCCTATTGCAAAAATCGCGGCCAAACTCGCCATAGGATACAACCTGGATGAGCTGACCAATCAGATAACGGGCACAACACCTGCATTTTTTGAGCCGGCGCTTGATTATGTGGTAGTGAAAATACCGCGATGGAATTTTGATAAATTTTTAGGCTCCGACAGAAGGCTCGGTCTGTCCATGAAGTCCGTGGGCGAAGTGATGGGAATAGGCCGTACTTTTCAGGAAGCCCTGCAAAAGGCCTGTCAATCGCTTGAGATCAAAAGAAACGGACTCGGCGCCGACGCCAAGGAACTGCGCGATCGGGATGTGATCCTGAAAAGCCTGAAAAATCCGAGCTGGAACAGGCTGTTTCATATCTATGATGCGTTTAAGCTCGGCATCCCGTTCAAGACCATTCAGCAGGTCACCAAAATTGACAAATGGTTTCTGACCCAGATCGAAGAGCTGATATGGCTGGAGCGCGATATTCAAAAATACACCCTCGACACCATCCCGCCGGAGTTGATGCGGGAGGCCAAGAAAAAAGGATATGCGGACAGACAGATAGCACACTTGCTGGGTTGCCTGGAGAGCCAGGTGCACAAAAGGCGGACAGAGATGGGTATTCATCGCGTCTTTAAACTTGTTGATACCTGTGCAGCGGAATTTGAGGCGCAGACGCCATATTATTATTCAACTTTTGGAGAGGAGAATGAGTCGAAGCCTTCAGACAGGAAAAAGGTGGTCATTCTAGGCAGTGGCCCAAACAGAATAGGGCAGGGGATCGAGTTTGACTATTGCTGTGTACACGGAGTGCTGGCAGCAAGAGAATGTGGCTATGAGACCATCATGATCAATTGCAACCCGGAAACGGTATCCACCGACCCCGATATCTCGGACAAACTGTATTTCGAGCCGGTTTTCTGGGAGCATATTTACGATATCATCCTTCATGAAAATCCGATTGGTGTTATCGTGCAGTTAGGGGGACAGACAGCCCTGAAGCTGGCCGAAAAGCTGGAGCGCTATGGCATAAAAATTATCGGGACGGATTTCAAATCGCTCGATCTTGCCGAAGACAGAGGACATTTCAGTCAGCTATTGAAAAACAACGATATTCCATACCCTGAATTCGGGACTATTCAGGATGCCGACCATGCGCTGGAGATATCAAAAAAGATCGGATTTCCATTACTCGTCAGGCCTTCTTATGTGCTTGGAGGGCAGAGCATGAAGATCGTGATCAATGAAGAAGAGCTTGAATCCCATGTCGTTAACATTCTGAAAGACATTCCCGGCAACCTGGTCTTGCTTGATCATTTTCTCGAAGGAGCTATCGAGGCCGAAGCTGACGCCATTTGTGATGGAGAAGATGTGTACATCATTGGCGTCATGCAGCACATCGAGCCAGCCGGTATACATTCCGGCGATTCATTTGCAGTGCTGCCGCCATACAATCTGGGCGATTTCATAGTTCAGCAGATGGAAGCATATACCAAAAAAATTGCTCTGGCGCTTAATACTGTGGGGCTC
>WGED01000738.1 GCA_015492915.1 Cyclobacteriaceae bacterium | reverse complement strand
GGCTGCTTCCGCTGGGTATTTCTTGGCCCATTCATCAAACAACTGTCGCAATCTTTTTGCGTGTTTTTTCGCATTTGACGCCTCACGCCGGTCCCGCTCTGCATAGGATGCTTTACGCCGACGCTTACTGCGGGCCATATAAAGCTCATATTGGTTCTGATATCTGTTTATTTCATCTAATATCTCATCTGCTGTAAAGAAATAATTTGTTTCTTCATCATAGATATCTTCTATAATTGAATCAGGTCTTTTATTCTCTCGTTTAATTTCCTCAGGGTCAAGAGTAGCTGTTTTACCGTTATCGGTTTTTACCTGATAGCTGATGAATTCGTCAACAACTTCCCCAGACATGGATTTTATGGTTGCAACTTTCTCGGAAATTATTTCACCATGTCGGCCTTTGTATTGTCCATTGACTATTTCAACTCTGTCGCCTTTTTTGAAAGATGGCTTTTCAGTCTCATCTTTCGCTGCCTTTGTTTCCTGCTCAATGCCATTATTAACTGCTTCTTTTTGCTTTTCATCAATACCGAGTAATTGATCGAAGTGTTCAATGATCTGCTTATTGAGTTTAATCTTTCCGAGGAATACATCTTTTCGTATTGCAGCATGAATCGCAGTCATTACTTCACGTATTTTCTCGAAAATCTTGCGAAGTTTATTGCGTGATGGCAACTCCTTAGTCTTAATGTATTTTTCAAATGCCAAAGCATATTTTTCTTCTGCTTCAACACTCCAACTTCTATTTTCAGGAAATGCTTTTCCGATAGCCCAATCCACCAGTTCCTGATATTGGTCCTCACCGATGAGCTTTCTCAGCTCCTCTTTGAATTCAGCATCTTTCTTGCCGCGAGGATATTTCTTATTCAGTTCATCCCATTGCTCGGCATTGATGTATTTTCTGGCCAGTCTGCGGACATCATGCGGCCCCTCCTCGGCCCACGCCCTCAACTTTTTCGCGTCCTCCTCCGGCAACAGTCTGCGAATGAAATGAGCATATTCATGCAACAGGCTATCAACATCCGCTCTTTTGTATAATCTGAAAATCGCCTTGCCGCTCTGAATCGTAATTTTGGCGCGGACAACATAATTACCGCGAGTCCCATATGGAGTCCGCAACGCATCGTGGATGACAGGAACATTTTCTTCATCTTCATAGGAAATTCTTTCTATGCGCTGGAACACCTTGTCTGGGGTTACACCCAACAGTTTAGCGACATTGTTAGCGATCGTGTCGTAAATGGTGAAAACAGCGGCCGCTTCGTCTGCCTCGATCAGGCCGCGCTCGGTCAGACTATAGATCGCATTCCTTATGCGCTGCCGGTGATCGATTTGAGTATCTTCCTCAATCGTCGCATTGATTTGCTCGTTCGCCTTCTTAGTCTCGGCTTCTTCTCGGCTCATTGCTTCGCGCATCTTGTTCTCAAGGAATGCGGCCAGCTCATCCTCCGTCATCTCCTGAGCTGGTTTGGGCTCACTCGTCTCCTGTGATCCCTTCTTGGGTAGTGGTTCTGTTGCCTCTTTCTGCAACTCAGGATAATCCTTCAGCACCTCACTCGGAACCGGCTTTCCTTGCTGTAACGCTTCCTCCACAAGCATACCATGGCTTATTCGCTCACCGAATGGGGGGAGATGGCCGCCTGCCTGCTGGTACAATAGATTCACAATGTCTTCGGTAAGATAGACCCATTTCTTTCCGCTGGGGATTTGAATGCTCTTACTGTCAGGCGAAAGCCTTATTTGGGATGGATGTTTTATCACGACAATTCTACGGCCGCCGAATGTCGGGAAAGAAAGCTGCTTTCCAGATTTGAGAGCATCCACAATCTTATTATACTTCTGCTCGTTTTCGTGGCGATCATATTCATCCCTGGTCATTTGCCAGGGTTCTTTGCCCTGATCCTCTTTCCCCTGATCTTTTACTGATTTTTGACGATCGTCAATTCCTAAAAGCCTATCAAAAACTTTTATTACTTCCGGAGATATATCTATGTCGATATTGCTTCCGGAAAGTGTTTTATAAATGTCACGCAGCCATTGTGCTATTTTCTCAAAAATGCTTTTTAGTTTATTATTAGGCGCTTTACGATCACGCAAATATTTTTCGAATGCCCTGGCGAACTTTTCTTCAGATGCTTCATCCCATATCCAGGCGGTATCTGTTTTTTGGGCTCCAGCCCACTCAGCTACTATTCTCTGATCTTGATCATTTAGGATACGACGTCTGGCGATATGAGCCAACTCATGCAGGATAGTAGAAACATCATGCTTTCTAAAAAGATAAATTATTGCTTTACCATCTTTATTGAAGCTGACGCCGCCTTTAATATTATCTCTGTCCTTTTGCTTTAATAGACCTCTTTTATATAATTTTGGTCTGGATGTAGGCTTAATAAAGCCTGCCTTGACGATTTCACCAGGATCATCTATGACCAGCTCACCCTCGAAGATATAGACATTCCCAATAGTTGATTTAAATTCTGGCTTAAAATATTCGACATACTGCTTTAAGTTTTCGACAGCCTCTGACTCAGTTGCACCATAAGCAGCTGCCAGTCCTGGTTGTACAGTCGCCCAGCCATTATCACCATACGCCCATCTCAAATTACTAACTGGTGCAACAAACATGTTTTTAACATAATCAGCTTCTGGATCAATCTCTTTTAACTCTTGTATTCTTCTCTCTGCAGCTTTCTTGGCATCATCACCGCCTGAGAAGAATCCTCCTCTTGCATCATAACTATACAGTCTATCAAAATCGGCTTTAATACCAATTCTTGCT
>WGED01000737.1 GCA_015492915.1 Cyclobacteriaceae bacterium | reverse complement strand
TATTTTTCTCGTCGAGGATGACCAGAGCTTCGGGGCGGTGCTCAAATCATATCTCGAACTGAATGATTTTGAGGTTACGTGGGTGGACGACGGCAAAGATGCGATCGATGTATTCCGGCGCGGTAATTTTCAGATATGCATCCTCGATGTGATGCTACCCCACGTAGACGGCTTTACGCTCGCCGGCAGGATTCGCAAAATGAACAAGTCCATCCCCCTGCTCTTCCTCACCGCCAAAACACTCAAGGAAGACATCCTGAAGGGATATAAGCTTGGCGCGGACGACTATATCACCAAGCCCTTCGACACGGAGGTTTTGCTGTATAAAATCAAAGCCATTCTGAAACGACAACCGGAAAAACAAAACGGGAAAAACGAAATTTATCAAATCGCCTCCTATACTTTTGACGCGGGCATGCGCACACTGACGCACGACGGCATAACAGAAAAGCTTTCGCCCAAAGAATCGGCGCTGCTCCACCTCTTGTGTCAAAATAAAAACAACCTGCTGAGCCGTGAGATCGCCCTCCTCAACATCTGGGGCGACGACGGATATTTCACTGCCCGCAGCATGGATGTGTACATGACAAAATTGCGTAAATACCTGTCCCGTGATCCGCGGATAGCGATTAAAAATATTCACGGATCAGGCTACATCCTCGAAGTGACGGACGATGCGGAGACAGCCTGATTGTTCAAATGATCTTATCATGACCGGGTGCTGCGGTCAGGCAGTGTATATTCTTGCCAAAGTCGTCAGACTCTGGGTAAAAGATTAAAGATCATGAAGTCAAAAAACATGTCGTTCCTCCGGAACTCTCCTGACATGTGGATATATTAACAGGGACGTACATCCCTGCCTGGAACATACGATTCCTACGGAATCTGTTCTAATGAGACAATCCGGAATGCCTGCGCAGAATATTTTCCTGAAAAAATCTTCAAATTCTCATATTTCTTATAGGGCACCCCAATGCGGAAAATAGTAGACAGCCTGATGCCGATAATTCCATTACTCGTGCTAATTTTACCTGACCCTATGAGATTCCGGCAATTTTTCGTTTGCCGCCAATAATCAGGGGCAGGAAACAGTATCATGGAGAATTTTCACAAACCGCTTAAATCATTTGACTTTCTGGCCGACAGTCTGCCTTTCGGCTATGCTTACAATTTCGACAACTACCTTTTCAATAAGATAAAGCATATCAAAACCCAGGGCATTGAGGAGCGGGCGGATTACTTCATCGTGAATAATGTGAGAAAAAGGCTTGAAGGCAAAATTCACTTCCTGCTCAGAGACAATATCGCGTACAGTCCCTACAAATCATTGTTCGGCTCTTTTGAGTTCAACCGTAACCTGCATCCCAACCTGATCGCCGAATTCTGGCAATTTATTGAAGGCGACCTTTGCAGGCGTAGTATTAAAACGGTGAAGATCATAAGCTTTGCGGAATGCTACATGCCGCGAAAAGCGGCGGTGATCCATGAAGTTTTGACGAATTCAGGATTTAAAATTACGCGCAGGGCCATCAATCATCATATCTCTGTCAATGAAGCGCCACTGCAGGATCAGATGCACCCCATGGAGGTGCGCAGGCTTAATAAATGCGTGCGCAGCGGATTTGTTTTCCGGCAGGAAAATACCGGCAAAGCCATGGAAATTTACGAATATATCGCCCGGTGCCGCCGGGAACAGGGGCTGGAAGTGTCCATCAGCGAAGAGAAATTCAGGAGTTACATCGATGAGTTTCCACAAAATTATCCTGCGTTCAGCGTGCGCCGTGGCGAGGAGATCATGGCGGCGACCATCTGCATTGTGCCGCACAGGCTGGTTCTGTACAACTTCCTGCCCGGAAGCCTGCGGCAATATAAAACTTACAGCCCGACAGTCATGCTCATCAGCGGCCTGTACGACTACTGCCGCGACCGCAAAACGGACCTTCTCGATCTCGGTATCTCGACGGAGGAAGACGGCACCGACCAGGAGTCGCTTATCGCATTCAAAGAGCGGATGGGCGCAGAACGGAGTTATAAATATTTTTATGAGAAAAACATTTAACCCATAATATTGAGGTATAATTCCCGATTTTTTGTAAAAAACGATTTTATAATGCTTCTTTAGTCTGTGCTCCAAAATATCAAAACAATAGTAATATATCGGCAAATTACCATCCGGGATTTACGTTAACGGACTATTGAAATATAAAAAACTGTAACGGCACTAATACCAAAGTTAAATTTAAACAGACATTCGCTGAGATGTCATTTGACAGACTTATTATGCAAAAAACAACTTCATCTCCTGTCACTTTAATTTTAATCTTTTCACTGTTATTAAGTTGTTGCACGCCTCCGGAATATGCTGACGTCGTGTTGTACAATGGTAAAATTATCACGGTGGACGGCAATTTTTCGATACATGAGGCCGTTGCCGTAAAAGGCAGCAAAATCCTTGCGACAGGAAAAAATGATGTGATTTTAAACCTGGCCGGCAAGCCGACCAAAATGATTGATCTTGCCGGCAAAACAGTGATACCGGGCATTATTGATGCTCACACACACCCGTTAACTGCTGCTGTAAGTGAGCATTTTCAACCTATTCCTGATCTGCATACAATCAATGAGTTACTTGAATGGGTAAAGAGCGAGGCATTGCGAAAAGAACCCGGCAACTGGATTATTCATCCGAAATTTTTTGCCACCCGCTTATATGAAATGCGTCAACCAACTATTGATGAACTGGATTCCGTGGCGCCGGACAATCCGGTTTTCCTAAATGGAAGTTACGGGGCTATGGTAAATTCAATGGCTCTCGAAGTTAGTGGCATTACTGCAAAAACTACGCACCAGGGCATTGTTAAAGACGCCATTACAGGCGTGCCGACAGGTTTTATCAGAGGTTCCGCTTCCGGCCTGCTCAAACTTCCTGCACCTGAAAAACTGGACGCAAAACAAAAGTCGGGCTTGTTGAAAAAACTGTTTGAGCATTACAATAGCGTTGGTATTACATCAATTTGTTCCGGTAGCGGGAAACCCGAAGATCTACGATGGTATGAAGCATTACGAGACAGCGGAGAGCTTACCGTCCGGGTATATCACAATTTATATGCACCCTTCGGCAAGAATACCTCTGTCGATGATATGATTACGGCTCTGAATAATTTTGATGTGACTACCGGATCGGGCGATTCATGGGTAAAAGTGGGCGCTTTAAAAATTATTCTGGACGGAGGAATACTGACCGGATCTGCTTATCTGCGCCAACCATGGGGAGATCGTGCTGCGGATATTTACGGTATCACAGATCCCTCATACCGGGGAATCATAAATTTCAGCCATGATGAACTTGTTAAAATAATTGCTGCCGCCAATGATTCGGGATGGAAATTTACAGCTCATGTTACCGGAGGCGGGGCTGTTGACATCTTGCTTGATGCTATGGAAGAAGTAAACATGAAAACACCGATCAGGGGCAGGCGATTCTCTATTATTCATGGTAACTTTTATACTCCTGCCGCCATGACCAGGATGGCGGAAATGGACGTATATGCCGACATGCAGCCCGCTTGGTTTTATAAAGACGCCGAGCTGATACACCATGTGCTGGGCGCAGAAAGAATTCGTCATTTCCACCCTTACAAATCCTTATTGGATTACGGGATTATGGTAAACGGTGGTTCCGACCATATGGTAAAACTCGATTCTTATACGGCCATCAACCCGTACAACCCGTTTGTGGCAATGTGGTCGGTGATAACCCGCAACACCGAGAAAGGTTCCGTTTTTGTTTCGGAAGAGGCTATAAACAGAGAACAGGCTTTGAAAATGTATACCATTAACAACGCATACGCATCATTTGAAGAAGACATAAAAGGTTCGATAGAGCCGGGAAAACTTGCCGATCTTGCTGTGTTGTCTGATGATTTGATGACTTGCCCGACCGACAGCATCAAACAGATAAAAGTGATTCTGACAATGGTTAACGGAAAAATCGTTTATGAAAGAGGAAGTATGTAAATCGATGATGCTGAAACAGCAGCAAAATATGTTTAACAGCGTGCTATTCAGGTCTTATTAACCTGGATTATTCATGAAAAGATTGCGATGATGCAAGTAAGGAATTGATATTTAAATATTTACATTGAAAAACGCTTGTTTCAAAATGCCCCGAATTTGAGGAATGGAAATTCATCAAGTGACCATCAATTCCGTGTTTATCAGCGCTTTGAGCGTTTCCTTTATTATTTCCCGAATTATTCGGGTTAAAAGTGTAGCGTCACCCGGTGTGACTCGGCAAGATCAAAATCATACTCGTTTTGGGGAATAACCGGCCCCAGAAGTTACCATAATTATTAACCGAAATTACTACAACCATGAGCCAGGATGCTGCTCCGTTAAGGATGAGGCCGAGATTCAGAAAAGAAATCCCCTTATCCGCTGATGAGATTAAAAAACGAATTGAAAATAGCCTGAGGGATAATCAGGGCAAATGTCATGGGGAAATTGTGCAAAATCATGTCATTCTGCGAATCCCTCGGGAACAGCAACATTCCTGGTCGCCGCAACTGACCCTTCAGTTAGAAGAGGAAAATGGCAAAACTTTCATGCGCGGACTTTTTGGGCCCAAGCCTGCCATATGGACCATGTTTGTTTTTTTTTATTCGGCCATTGGTTTCCTCACGCTTATGGGATTAATGTTCGGCCTTTCGCAATGGATGTTAAAAATGGAGCCCTGGGGATTGTGGTTTGTGCCCGCAGGACTCGCATTGTTACTTCTTCTTTACATAGCCAGCCGGATAGGGCAGGGGCTTGGCAGGGAGCAGATGCATCAGCTTCAGGATTTTTTAGATGAGACACTTTCCTGAGACCGATACCTCCTTCAATTTCAATGCCCCTGTTTCCGGTTATTGGATAATGATCCGGCTGGTTTCAATTACTTCCCCATCGGCAATTAACCTGCAAATGTAAACGCCGGGCCGCAGACCGGTGACATCCAGTTCGTCTGTGTATATACCCACCTGTCTTGGGCCTGCATTGTTGCTTATCTGCCTTCGACCATTGACATCATAAATATCAAAGATCACTTCCGCGTCTTTTTCCAGTTTATAGATGACATTGGTCTTTGTATTCATGACCGGATTGGGATAAATGGCAAACCTGCCTCCTTTCTCGACGAGTTTTTCCGCAGCCTCGCTGAACCCGTCCGTGCTGGTCCCGGCCAGACTTTCATCATCAATGACCTGGACATAAATACCATACACCACAAATCCGTTTTCTTTACCATCATCCGCCCCAAACACAATAAAACCTGTTCCTGTTTTCAGGGGATGAAGATCAATGATATTATTCCCCAACGCCATATCGAGAATTTCAGGCGTGTAGTTTCCTGCCAGAATCATCAATTCATCACCATCCGGGTCCGTGAATAACTCATTGGGGTCGATGACCAGTACTCCACCATTATCCCCGGCCATGTTGAGTGTGATGGACGAATAATCAGGATTGAGCTCCGGCGGCCTGTTTTTGTCCAAAACCTTTAGGATAATCTGATCCTTGACGATGTTGCCCGCTTCATCTGTAAGGGTTATAGAAAAGGTATAACCCCCTTCATCGTCGTATCCCGGCCTGAACGTGACCTGTGCGCTATTCTCGCCGGTCTGTTCAAAAATGACATTGAGTGATGATGTATCCTGATCCATGGTAATGGTCATTTTTTCATGCTCCGGATCTTCAAAAAGATAGTTTACGGTCAATTCCTCTGTTTCAACTACCTTGATCGTGTCTTCGTACATGTTGGGCCGGAACAGCATTTCCGGAGCGCCGTTTACATTGATGGTTATCTTTACCTCTTCAATTTTGTGGTTAACGTCGTTTGTTGTAGCTCTGATCAACGCTTTATGTGTTCCCTTGCCTGCGAGCACCGGGTCAATGGAGGCGTTGACTTTTACGGACTCGCCGCCGGCGAGCTTTCCGTTCATATTGTCCAGTTCGACCCATAATCCGTCACCGGCGGCAGTGAGGGCACGTATTTTATAGCTTCGGAGCAGTCTTTTGTATTGCTGCCAGTTCCATTTGTCATAAAATGCCTGCCAGTTGGCTGCCCATGAGTATGCCACGGCATCCTCATTTGGTGCAATGTCATAGCCGATGTATTTCTGCGCAGGTGGAGGGATTACCACCACGAAGAAATGTTCACCTTCAGCAAAGCTTAGCGGGTATTTGAGCGGAAAATAAACCCACTCTTCACTCACATAACGATCAACGATATAGTCCTGCTGATACATCAGTTCACCTTCCATAGGTTTGGTACCACCTTTGAATACCTGAATACGGATGTATTCATCCAGCGCCTTTATATCCGCGTTTACTTTCACGTGTGTAAGATAAAAGCCACCCTTAGGCGCGATCATTTCATTGGAGAAGGCCAGGATGACAGGGATCATCGGTGTTTCATAACCATCGGCCTTGTCCTTTGTCTCATGATACAAAGAATCGACTGTTGTGGGTTTTTCAAAAACATAATGCCCGATCTCATCCACAATCGGATTTATGGTATCACCGGGTTGTGACGATGGGATGACCGCCGGTATTAAGCGGTAGTCGAGGGATGTTTCACCCCTGTTTTCCATGGTAAAGGAATAAACTTTCTTCGCAGCGTTGTTCAGGTCAAATTCCTGGTCCGTGGCGTCCCACGCAAAAACCGGGGTATCAACCAGTTTTGCCATGATTACGGAAGTGATGTCAGGGAAATTGCCTGAAAAGGTAATGGTTCCGTTTATATCGAATTGTTCATTTGCAATTACTTCCAATTCCACAATCACTTCTCCCCAGGGTTCTATTTTAATGGGATTGAACAGTATGCCACTCGTTGTTTTTTTATATTCGGCGCCATTTTTGTCGTAGATATGAAATTCATCCAGGTTGTTGGCTGGTATGGTTGTTATTTCGGCTATATCATGCCCTTTGTTGCTTAAAACGATTTTTTGTCGCATGGGGGTATTGACACCCTGATAAATTACCTCATCCCAAACTATGGAATCCGGCACGTTCAGGATGGCTCCTCCGGTGACATTAAGGGTCACGGGAATCTCCTGCATAGGTTGTGCGAGACTGTTGGTGGCAAGCACAATAGTATCTTTATAAGTGCCCGGTTGGTATATCCGTTCAGCCGAGAGCAACAGGTCGAAATCTTTGGTTTCGGCATTGTTGATATTGTCGTGCAAGGGTGCGGCAATGGCCACGGTAGTGGAATCATCCAGATCACTCCATTTTAATATCCATGAGCGTTCTTTTTCAAATGTCTCGCTTTCGTCCGGACTTTCCAGACCGTAATTCAGCATGAAGGTGAATTTGTTAATATCTCTGTAATGAAAGTAAATGGAGCCGTCATTCACCAGTTCCAATTGGAAAAAAACGCTTCCCCCTGACCCGCCGGGGTCAACCCCGCGGTACCCGTCCCAAAGTACATAAATCCTGTCGCTTTCTACAAGGAGCCATACATAACTGTCTTTATCCGCCGGAACAAGGTCGGAATAAAATGGCGCTATCATACCCCGCAGTCCGTCATCTTTGGTAAATTCCGGTCTGAACTCATCCGATTCAGGCTTTACTACTGTTATATAGCCGTTTTTTGATATCCATACAGAATCGTACAATGCTCCGTAAAAAGGAAATGAGAAAGGTAGTTTAAGGGCGTATTGTTCCTCATATTGTATATCAAGCGGGATACCATTTTCTTTTATGTCCTTCCATTTGTAAAATACCCTTGATGAATCACTGATTTTCCATGTGTAGCCGTAATCTGACAGTGTATCCCATTTAACACCCTCCCCGTTCAGTATCCCAGTTGTTTCAACTTTTGCAAACAAGCTGTTGGTAAAACTGTAGTTCATCGGAACACCGCTATTGGAATTAGTAATCGTGAAAGGTATTTTGATTATTTCACCGCCATTGATATCCCTGACAATATCCTGTTCGATATTCAGGGTGTACTGAGGATCAGGTGTGCCTTTGGCTAACAATGCCACAGTTTCATTCTGTCCGTTATCAAAACTCACGGTTAGGGTAGTGCTGATATTGTCGTCAGTGGACGGTGCAAAATATATTGGTACTAAAACATGTGATGTCCCCGCAACTTTTAACGGCAGGGAAACAGGGGTTGAAAAATCACCATGATTAAAGACAATATCCGTGATCAGGCCGTCGGCAGGCCCTGTATTTTCAATTTTAAGATATTCAAAATCATCAAAGCCGATGTGTGCCGTTTTAAATTTGATGGTATCTGCTGCATTAAAATCCGCATTGCCTGTCACTTTGATAGTAACCGGAAGGGGTGGGGCTGGTGTGCCGGCATTGCTTTTGACTTTAATATAATTCGTATAAGTTCCCGCACCCAGATCGAATAATGACGGATTTGCTATTGCCCTCAGTTTTTTAGATGCGCTTTTTGTAATGGTGCCGGTGATCTCTTCAGCGATGGAAATAAAAGAAACATCCCTGTCCGGTTCAAACCGGATAACCATGCCGCTATGGACATTTTTCGTGCTGTCGCCGTATTCGCGATAAAAGTTATAGTCACCAAGCACCATTCCCTGGATGCCAATCAGATAGTCAAGATTGTCAATATTAGACAGTGCATCCACATCAATATAATGAAATTCAATTGTGCCGTCGCGGTACAGGATTATTTCGTATGAGATATTGCCCAGTTCTTTCACACCGCTGCTGATCGCCTTGCGGAGTTTTATATCGAAATAAAACACTTCTTTATCGCCGAAAGGGTAATAATACATTTGGGTTATTCTCATGCTGAGGCCGCTCAAAACCAACGGGCCGATAAAACCCGATGCGCGGTATATTTCAGAGGGCTCATCTACAATGTCGAACGGGCCGAGGTTAAAGGCATACAACTGACCTGAATTCAATAGCCTGATATCGTTTAGCATCATGTTGTACAATGGAAAATTCATCGCCAGGTCAATATTGATCTGCCAGACCGGTAATTGTTTGTATGAAATTTTGGCGATTTGAGAAATATCTATCCATTTGCTCGTCACAGGATTGATGGTATCGTCAGAGGTTTTTATGACATAATCGAATTTATCCGAAATGGCACCATTCTTCATCTGTAAAGGATTATATTGGCTCAGATCATATTCCAACACACTGCCGGATCCCGTATTGGTGAGCGTAAGGTTAATTTCCGCTGTAGCATTATGCGGTATTTCCACTATGCCGGTGTCTAAGATAGCTGTTATCTCCGGCGCTTCAGTCGATGCCATTTCTGCAGATAACCCGATTTCGCCGATATTGGTGACGAGTAAAAAGTCAGTGTTTAGCAACCCCAGAGTGTTGGGTGTGAATACAAAAGGAATGTTGAGCGTTTTGTTGACCCCAGCCACAAGCGAATCTTCAAAGTCTTTTACACTTTGTCCATTCTCAGCAAGTTTAATATCGTTTATGATGAGGTCGGCAAGGCCTGTGTTTTTAATACCGAAACTGAGGTGGTTTGGTTTATTATAATCCACATCAAATTGGTACAGATCCTTTTTCTCTATGGCGGCGGTCTGCCCCGTTACGGTTACCTTTACTTCAATGGCTATGCCGGGTTTGTTTATGTCATTGGTATAGATGCCTGTCGATGCGAGATGCCTGCCGTTGGACAATTCAGTCGCATCTATGGTAAACTCCACATCCTGAGAAGTTCCGGCGGCAATCTCCCCCTGAGTTGGGCTTATAAATACATATGAAGGGTCGTCGCCTGTACTGTAAGCTGTCAGGATGGGCACCACGGTATCTAAAAACCGCCATGCTTCTGAAAAATTCAGACCATTATCGTTTGACATGTAAAAGGTACCGGGGTAGTAATAACTCATATGGCCCAGTAGGGGAGAAGGTTCTTTTTTGGAAAAATAGAGCACGATCCAGAAATATTCATCCTGTTCAAAATGTTGCGGCTCCAGTATCGGCACACGGGCAATGTTTAAAATCCCGGTCGTATCTGCAAAGTACTTTTGGACATAGATGGTTTTTGCATCTTCCAGCTTGTCCGATCCCTTTCTGATCTCTATGAAAACGGGTTCTTCTTTGTGATAGGAGAGCAATCCCAGCTCCAGATGGGTCAGGTTGAACGGCCCGTCTGTGGTCTGAAATCTCGTCGCGAAGATCAATCCTGAATTCAGGTTGTTACTTCCGATTGCCACGGTTGGGTTGCCCTGGACATAGGAATATCCCGAAACGAAGAGGGTATTGTCGTTTTTCATGTATTCCGGTATTGTGTTCCTGCCGTTCGGGGTACTGAGAGTAATTGTAGCAGGTTTGGTGGCAGCATACATGTCGGGGTTGGCATAGGCCAGGGAAGCCAGGGAATCCAGATCGGATTTCCACTCTTCAAAATCGATCCAAAAGGGGTTTTCGTTTACATTGAAGCTGTTCCAGTACACAATTCCCTCGCCGATATTGGAAAATGTCACCTGTCCGGTTTTGGTTGGATCCTGCCTCACATCGATCACAAACTCCAGCTCACGGGTCGATTCCATGAAGTGGGGCTCATCTGTGGTGGTTACGTTAACCACATTCGATATATCGGATATATTCAGGAAGCGGTCAGAAGACTTGACAGCGAACCAGTAGTCTGTTTTTTTCAACAAACCAGAGACGTTGAGCGTCAGCGTGGTCCCGGCTTCAAAATAATTTTTGATTTGGAACAGACGTTGCTGATCGAAGTTGCCCGCCGTTATTGGGTTTTCGCTGATCGCCAGAATGAAAAAGGAAGGCTGAAAATCATCTTGATCTTTCGGCACTGTCCATTGGAGCCTCACTTCATTGTGAAAAACTTCAAGTACAGTGAGGTCGTCAATCGGGTCAGGCGGTATATATTCATTTTCTGCGAGTGCGAGAGTGGCGTTCAGATTTCCTGTCCCGAATTTATCCTGGTGTTCAAATATAAAAGGTGTGGTGGAGTTGAGAATAATCTTTTTAAGTTCCTCCGCACGGAATCCATTACCGCCAAAACGAGCAATGACAAGGGCCGCTACTCCTGACACATGGGGTGTGGCCATGGAAGTACCCTGATAATAACCGTATTTGTTACCCGGAAGGGTGCTCAGCACGCCTCCTTCTTCGTTATAATATGCCTGGTCGCCTCCAGGCGCCGCGATATCCACCCAGTCGCCGTAGTTTGAATACGGGGCAGGATATCCGGTTGGACCGGTAGCAGCTACGCCGATCACTTTATCAAAAGCGCCTGGATAATGGATTATCTCATTGCCATTGTTGCCCGCAGCAAAAAATAATATTCCCCCTTTCATGGGCCTGCCTTCATATTGGCCTGCTTCGGCTATGAAATACCTGATGGCATCCAGCACTTCAGGTTCATAATAACCGGGTTGATTGTAGCCCCATGAGTTTTGTGAAATGACAGCGCCGTTGTCTGCACCATAAACGATTGCGGCGGCAAAGTTTCCGCTTCCGCCACGGTTGTCATATACCTGGCAGGACATGAGCCGCACACCGTTACCGCTGCCATTGCCGCCTGCCACACCGGCAACACCGATGCCGTTATTGGTGACGGCGCCTACTGTGCCGGCCACATGGGTGCCATGGTTGTGGTCGGTAAGGGGCCCGTTGTACACAAAGTTGAACCCGTAAATATCATCCACATATCCGTTGCCGTCATCATCAATACCAGGCTCGCCATTTATTTCAGCATCATTGACCCAGAGGTTGTCCATAAGATCCTCATGATCTGTATCAATACCTCCATCAACGATCGCCACGATAATATCCCTGCTCCCCGTAGCTTTTGTCCATGCGTTAAACAGGTCGATATCCACACCTTTGGTGCCTACGGTGCCGTCGTTTTCGTAATGCCACTGATCCGGCAGCAGGGGGTCGTCAAAATCATTGTCCGTTGTCCTGGCTCCTGACGCCAGTCCGGTGTTAGAGCCGATTCTGTTGCCTATGGTACGGGAAGTGTCGATCTGTACAATAATAGGCTGTTTGTCGTCATCCGGTAATATCTTTTTATAAAGCGGCTTGGCGATTTCCACCTCCTCGAGTACCGAATATTTTTCCGATATCGATTTAGGATCGAGACTTTCGTCGAACTCCAATTCGTACCAAAGGTGCAGGTTGTAGGCGCGGTGCCTGGCTTCGTGCTTGATTGAAAAAGGAAAGACCCTCTTCATTCGCTTGACGCCGATCTGTTCATTCAACTCATCGATTTTCACAATGCCTGTAGTGCGGCCTCCGGATTGGTTAACCGGCAATACACCATTCACTTCCCTAAGGTATTCTTTTTTAAGCTTTACCCTGATCTTGCCTTTAACATAATCGTTAGGATCGGAGGGCGTTGTGACCTGGGCTCCTGCATTAAACAATACAGTCGTCAGAAACAAGCCCAGTATCATAAAGAAAATATAATCTTTTTTCATCGATGATTTCATGTGATAATTATTGAACATCGCGCACATATCTGACAGAAGCGCCATGGAAATATGCATGGAGTGGGGCAGCATAGGATGCTCCGGAATCGGAGAATATCCAGATATATACGCCAAAATTGCTCTCGATAAATTCGGCAGTCATGAAATAGCCTGAGATATCCATATCGCCGAAGTTGTCCCTGTTATTCAGGTACCCCCCGCTATACGACAACAAACCCGCAAAATTAAGATCCACTCCTGATTCTCCTCCTAGAACGAGTTTATCATGAGCATAGAGTTTGCCCCCCAATAAAACATGCAGTTCATCAAAGTCCTTTCTCGTGGGCAGCCTCCAGCCTTCCGGGGCTGCATCCAGTGCACCGTAATAGTTGTAAAGGCGGCCGTAAAATTTCCTCTCTTCCTCAGTCTCTACCGGGCGTCCATTTATAATGTTCGCTCTTGATGTCTGTCCGTAATACCAGTTGCGGCCGTATTGCGACCAGGGGGCGGCATAGTTGAAGTTTTCCGCCATCCATTCCAGTTTACCAATCTTCACAAACCGGTAGGCTTGATTATCACGGGGATCCACCCAGGTGCCCCACTTACCTCTGAAGCGGAGTTGTAAAGTATCCACAGACTCATACAGATCGATCCGGACCGTCCAGGTCATAGTATAAACAGAATCTGCCAAACCTTCAAAAACCGAGTGCGGATCAGTATTTGAATAGACCCTTCCCCCGTTGCCGTCAAGTAACTCCCAGGTACCGGTAGCTCCGGCCGGCAAAACGGCATTCAGGTTGTAATATTTTACATCATTTTCCGATGAAGAAGTGATAATATCCAGGTTGTCCTCACCTGCATTTGCTCTCAGGGTATCGGTGTGGAATGAGACTTCAACGGACTCTTCTTTTGAGCCGTAGGAGAGAGACCATCTGATGGTATAAGGCTCATTTTCTATACCTATAAAATCGGCAATGTGGTTATCCGTATTCTCGATTCTGCCTCCGTTTCCGTCGATTATCTCCCAATTGCCGGTTGCGCCGTATTTTGGCGCTTCCGCTTCCAGTTTCAATGAGATATTATTATAAATAGTATCTCCCGGCTCGCTGATAATGACCGGTCGCAATGGTTTGAATGAAACATTAATGGTTTCTGCTTTATAGTTGTCCCCGACGCTCAATTCCCACCCCAGCAAATAGACTTCGCCCGGCTCTCCGTAAAATTTACTGTGGGGGTCATGAATATCTTCAAAGCGGCCATTTTCGCCCATGTACAATCTCCAAGTGCCTGTCTGGCCTTCCAGAGCTGGCTGGGCGTTTAAAGTGACAACATACCCGTCATTTTCAATGTCAATAAAACTGTTTCCGGCATCGGGCGTCAAAACAATTTCCTCACTTTCCTTTAGGCAGGAATTGAAAATTACCGACAGTATCAGCAGACCTCCTAAAATGATTTTATTATTCATTCAATTATTATTTTGCTTGTTGCGTCTGTCATGAAAAATCACCTATTTTTCATGAATATATTTTAATACCCTTTGTTTTGATCATCCTGTGTGAGCACCGTGTTGGCATCGATTTCACCTTGCGGTATAGGGAAGGTGAGTCTGTAATAATAATCATCATCAGGTCCGAAATCAAACTTGACCCAGTGATCACCTTCCCTTTTGAAAGGCAGGTTTTTTCGTTTGATATCATTCCATCGGAAACCTTCGCCAAACAATTCCCTTCTTCGCTCCATTAATATTTCATCGATCAGTTCCTGTCCCGTGCCGGTGAATTTTTCGACGCCCGGGTATGACCGATGCTGGATGATGTACAGGGCATCCTGGGCAGCCGTATAATTGCCAAGCTCTGCCTCGGCTTCGGCCTCGATCAGGTACATTTCTGCTGCTCGGATACTGATCCGCTCGGCGTTGCCAACCTGCTGATTATGTTGAAATTTCAGTATCAGGTAGTTATCAGGATCAATATTGTCCTGTCTGTAAAACATGTATGTGCGTATATCATTTGGGTTGAACGACTCAACAAATTTGCTGTCGGCACGCATCGAGCTGTAACCTGACACAGGCCAGTAAAAGGAAGGGATGCTCAGATAGATATTGTTATCTTCCGGAGTATAGGCTATTGAAAATATCGTCTCACTGTTGGGGCTGTAAAACCCACCGAGCATCTCCTTAATCGACATCAATTCCAACCCTTCATAAGCCAGTTTTGCCTTATCACGCGCATTTTCCCAGTCCTGCATATCCAGATAGGCGCGGGCGAGCAATGCCCGGGCAGCTTTTTTGCCAAAGAAACCGGTGCTTTTGTCGTCGCCAAGTATGCTTTCACCATAGAGCAGGTCACTGATGATTTGCTGATATACTTCTCTCACCGTGTTTCTCGGCACATCAGGAGCATCATAAGCTACAGGTGTGGTGACAAGCATAATGCCGGGCGCGTCAGGATCAGCAGAGTAAGCCGGTGCAAAAACCTCTGTCAGCTTAAGCATGACGTAGGCACGCATCACTTTTGCTTCAGCTACCAGATCATTAATTTCCTCTTCGGTGGCATCGGGTAGGGATGGAGCGCCCGCAATGATCTTATTTGCGTCATAAATGATTTTGTAGCCTGCGTCCCATGGTCTGGACGCATATTGATAATTTGGCAAAACATTGAGTTGATAAACAGGGACAAACCAGTTGTAATTGTTTGTTGAATTGAGTAAAAGGTCTTCTCCCGTCAGATCAGCCATGATAGGCATGTACAAACCGTCAAAGGAATATGAACTCAATTGATCATAAGCGCCGATCATGGCAGCCCGAGCATTGGTGAGGGAAGTAAATACCTCACTGTCCACAAGTGCTGTCGTTGGTTTTGGATTAAGAAATTCTTCATTGCATGAGCTGATCAAGCCTGCTACTCCTAATAACCAGATATATCTCAATATTTTCATGTTCTCCTGATATTTCCTTTTTAAAAATCAATTTTCAGCCCGACAGACGCGACCTTCACGCCCGGTATGGTATAACCCGTCACCCCGTTGATTGCCACCTCAGGGTCAAATCCTTTGTAACCGGAAAGAGTCCAGATATTTTCGGCCATCACATACACCTTGCATCCCTGCATCTTTATCCTGCTTATCAGCGTTGTTGGGAAGTTGTATGTCAGGGTAATATTTTTTAATCTCAGATAAGACACATCCTCGAGAAAACGGGATGATGTACGGTTGCTGAAGCTTTGGTTATTTGTCACGTACTGTGGCACATTGGTAAACTTGTTGTTTGGCGACCATGCCTGCAGGGCATCGGCGGCCAGATTGTAGCCCGGGCTTGCGCCGTCATGCATGTTGGTGGCATAGTCATAGTTGTACACTTTGGCGCCATATGAGAAATAGAAATAAAAACTAAGCTCAAAGCCTTTGTAACTCAGGTAATTATTGAATCCGCCGTAAAATTCAGGCAATGCAGAGCCAAGCCTGACCCTCTCTGCGTCGCTATATTGATCTGTCACCATTCTGCCGCTGCCCAGCGGATCTTCAAAGGCCGAGTCCGGCTCTCCGTCGTTATTTTCATCATCGTCAGAACCGGCATTGGTGTACCACATGGGTTTCCCGTTGTCGGGATTTACCCCTGCCCATTCCCTCAGGTAAAATTGATAGACGTCGCCGCCAACTTCCAGGATTTTGGTGCCCGTTAGTATTTTGTCCTGATTCAGATTCAGGATTTTATTTTTGTTGGTAGAGACATTAAAACCGAGGGAATAATTGATGGTTTTTGTTTCTACCGCTTTGTAGTCAATGGTAGCTTCAAATCCTGAATTGACCATGGCTCCGAGGTTGGTCATAATGGCGCCGAATCCCTTGGCCGAGGAAAGGGGTTGAGAGAAAAGCAAGGCGTCGGAATTTCTATTATAATAATCCAAATTACCGGTCAGCTTGTCAAACAATACAAATTCAAGACCCACGTTCAGGTTGGCGATCTTCTCCCATGACAGGTTTTCGTTGGGCAACTGCACCGGCGTGATGCCGGGATAACCGCCATAATTGGCTCCACCCCCGTAAAGGCCAAGGGACGCATAATTACCAATATTGTTGTTGCCGGATGTACCATAGCTCGCCCTGATTTTCAGGTTGTCAAGCCATGGCATCGAGGGCATCCAGGATTCTTTTGTTATGATCCAACTGGCGCCTGCAGAATAAAAGACCCCGTATTTATTGTTGGCCCCGAAACGGGAGCTGCCGTCTGCCCTTACGCTTCCGCTCACATAATATTTGCCGTCAAAATCATATTTGACCTGGCTCAGGAACGAGATCATATTCCACTCCGAAGTATAACTTGACGGAGGTTCGGGCTGTGCCCCCCATATCAGGTCTGTCTGACCGGGAATTGAAAAGTCCGTCACACCGGCGCTCAATGGAGAATAGCTCTCTCCCAACGCTTCCTGACCAAGGATCACATCGAAATACGACCTGTCAAACTGTTTGGCCCAATTCAGTATATTGGAGATATTCCATGAAAAATTAATGCCTCTGGTCATGGTACTCCGTCCGTTTACACCTGCGCCATTGCCATGTTCAGGATTGTAAAAAACAAGGTTATCGGATCCCGAGTAGTCGATGGATCCGTTGGTTTTGAAGTTAAGGGAAGGCAGGATTTGAAAATGGAGATAAGGATTTACAATGGCGCCGGTTGTTTTGTACCGATATTTATCCATTTCTGCGAGGGCCACCGGATTAAAATCAAAAACGGCCGTGTTTTTCCAGTTGTAGGTGCCGTCTCCGTTATAGATCGGCGTGGCGGCGTTGATAACTTCGGCTGAGCGTACCGGGTTGGCATGGCCCGTGCCCGCGGGTGGTGCGTTGGTAATCGAGTATGAAAAGTAGTTATTCATACCCGCGGTGATAAAGCTGTTTATTTTGTGGCTAATGTTGACCTTGCCTGAATATCTTGTGAAGTCGGAACCGATAGTTGTGCCGCTGTCATCGTAATAAGCCAGCGAAAAATACACTTTGGTATTTTCGCCGCCCCCTGTTACATTGAGGTTGTAATCCTGAATAATCCCTGTTTTGTAAACTGCGTCTCTCCAGTCGGTATCGGTTTCTACCTTTGTGCCCGGCTTTAACTGACCATTGTCATCGAGTGGGTCGTCTATGGCAAACGGATTGAACCCGACAATATCTTTGACATTTTCATGAGCGTAGGCAATGGCTTCTTCTATGGTATTACCGTCGAGAAGGGCACTGTTATAAAGCCCCTGCCAGCTATGTTCATAAAATTCTGTTGAGTTCATCAGGCGATAGCCTTTTGATATCCGGGATGAAATACCGGTTTGTGCGTTGAATGAAATATTTGTGATGCCTTTTTTTCCTTGTTTGGTCGTTACGATAATCACACCGTTGGCGGCCCTTGAGCCATATAATGATGCTGCTGCGGCATCCTTCAATACCGTAATGCTTTCGATGTCATTTGGATTAAGGTCTGACAAGGTTCCTGTCATGGGCACACCATCGAGAACATATAAGGGCGCACTGCTCGCGCTCAACGAGCCAATACCGCGAATACGAACTGTAGTTCCTGCGCCGGGTTGTCCCGAACTGCTTGTTACCTGAAGCCCGGCGGTTGTTCCCTGCAGCGCTTTTTGGAAAGAAGTAACCGGGCGGTTTTGGATCACTTTTTTATCCACCACTTCGGCAGCGCCGGTATAGGCTTCTATTGTTGCTACCCCATAGGCAACCACCATCACCTCACCCAGCATTTCTGTGGCCGGGGCCATGGCAACATTGATCACAGACCGGCCGTTTACTTTTTCTTTTACGGTTTCCATGCCGACAAATGAGAAAATCAACACACTGCTGTCAGCAGACACTTCAATACTGTAGTGGCCGTTATAATCCGTAGTGGTGCCGGTTGCCGTGCCCTCGATCACTACATTCACACCGAGGATTGACTCACCGGTTTGTTTGTCTGTCACGGTACCTGATATCTGATGGTTCTGGGCAAAAGAAGGCATGCCGGTAGCCCATAACCATATTATAATCCCCCCGAAAATCTGCTTCATGCTTGTATTTTTGTTTTTATCAATGTTAGACCCACCTGTGATGGATAATTAGCTATAATGAAGAAAACCACCCCAAACCTGATAATTCATATCATGGGTTAGGAGCGGTTTTGTCATAAATCAAATATTGTCAATCAAGCAACTTTACGGACATGTAGTTAACACTGCGATTTCTGCTGCTTCATTGGCTGATGGTACCATTGAACCGTCTTTATACAGATATACTTTAGATAACAAGTTGTTGGAGACCAGGTTGTTCAGGAATGTGCTCATGCCGCAGAATTTTTGTCCTGTCTGATAATACAATGTTACCCTTGGCCATTTCCCGTCTAAATCTGTCAGAGCTGTAAGCAGATTTGATGCGTCCACCACGCCACCGCCAAACTTGAAATTCAAGTTGGCAACTTTTGTAAGAGCCGGCAATTTAGCATTTACGGCAGCCGGTGCGCTGTTATTGGTTGTGTAAAAATTCACAGCGCTGCAGCTATCCAGTACAGGCAGATCGAGATTGATAATTGCATTGTTGTAGTTTGTATAGACATTCATTCCTCTACTGATTGTCTTTACTTTAGGCAAACTTATGGTTGCTCCTTTTTTATCAATTTGAATGTTCAGATTGAACTCAATGGTGGTCAATGCCGGAAATTCAAAAACATCTGCGTCGGAGCCCTTGAGTTCATTAAAGTTCAGGTATTTAACGCTGTCAAGAGCAGGAAAAGAGCCTGCAGAAAGACTGCCGCCGTATTGTGAGTAAACAGCAACACGGTAAGCATACGCAAGTGATTTAAAGCTGTTTGACAAGTCAAATCCTCCAAAATATGTAGGGATTGTGCCCACCTCAACATTATATTGTCTTATTTCAGTAATTGCGTTGAATGCTTCTACGGTGGCGATTATGGCATAGGGAACGCCAAACTTGATAGTTTTTGAAGAAGTGAGCATATTAAACCCTTTGAATGAATCCATTTCGCCGCCTACTTCTACATTCTCAACGCTCGTCAATTTTTCAAAGGCAATCACTGCAAGTTTGTCATAATCAACATTGAATGAAACGTCACCATCTATGGTTTCTACACTATTGAGTACATCACCCAATAACCTGTTGTCATTGAATTCTACATCATTTCCAATACTGGTCAGAGCATCAAATGCAAGTGTCTTAAGACCTAAAATAGCTGCACCGGGCCCCCAGCCTGACATGATGAAATTCTTGTTTACTTCCATCTTGCCTGCAATACTTGAAACAGATTTGGCGTTCAGGGTTGTAACGACATTATCATTAAAAATGAAATCACCATGTAATTGGGTGGCTGCGATATCAATAGTTTCCACGCCGCATCGTGTTATCTCCACATCACCGCCGATTTCACCAAGTGAAATTACCGTTCCGGCATTGTCCTCGTAATTAACGATGTATTCCAATGTTACATCGCCGGCTACATTGGCGCCATTCAAAATGATGTTCTTCAGTGTGCCCCCGCGTCCCCAATTCTGATCATAATCATTGAGTGCAATATTGCCTACCACTTCGAGTTTGGCGAATGTCATGGTTGTTAATGATGTGTTGCCGCTTTCCAGTGAAAGAGTACCTGCAAGCACGATAAGATCATTCAGGTTTACCTCTTTGAGATTTGCATTGTAAGGTACGTGAAAATTACCGCCGATAGAACTGAGACCAGCCAAATTAATAAGCGTATCAGTTGTTGAATTGACAATTACATCTCCTCCAACATTTTGAATTCCATTTACCGATCCGAATTCTGTGATCAGTTCCTGACCAACCCATCGC
>WGED01000736.1 GCA_015492915.1 Cyclobacteriaceae bacterium | reverse complement strand
TTATCGAACAATAAAAATCTGACTGTGTATGAGACCATTGCTAAAATACTGGAGATAGAAAAGCCGGACATGGCCATCATCACAGGCGATATTGTAACAGAGAGAAATCCGAGGGAAGGTTACAAACGGCTTTCGGATGTTTTTGCAAGATTCAAAATTCCGTGGGCAGCCGTTTTCGGCAATCACGATTCGGAAAATGACATGGCCCGTAAGGATCTGGCCGATTATCTGGCCGGGCTTCCTTATTGTCTTAACAATGACAAAGGAGAAACTTACGGACATTCGAACTTTGTGTTGCCTGTCTATGGGAAAAACGCCAAAATTAAGGCGCTGATTTACTGTATGGACTCAAACGATTACAGCACACTGAAACCCACTGTGGACGGCTATGGCTGGTTTGACATTTCGCAGATCAACTGGTACCGGAACAAGAGCAGGGAATTTTCCATGATGAATGGCGGTGATCCGTTACCTGCCGTGGCGTTTTTCCATATACCGCTTCCGGAATACACTCAGGCATGGAATAATAAAACAACTCCTCCGATCGGAGTGAAAAATGAGGATGAGTGCAGCCCCGATATCAATACGGGCATGTTTGCTGCCATGCTCGAGAGCGGCGATGTGATGGGCACATTCGTCGGTCACGACCACATCAATGATTACATCGGCGTGTACTATGATATCGCACTCGCATATGGCCGGGTGACCAAAGTGATGCCCAACCCGACCGAAGATCCCCTGGCGGGCGGACGCGTGATCGTACTGAAAGAGGGCCGGCGAAAGTTTGATACGTGGATCAGAGACATGAATGGCATAAAAGAGCTTGAATGCACTTTTCCTGATTCGTTCAAAGCGAAGTAAGCAACAGGGAGATGATGTTTTTTTAAGAATAATCAATTATTATAGGGTATAATTCTTAAATACGCATCACTCATGAAAAATCTGTCATTTCTCTCTCTGCTGTTTGTAGTCCTGTTATCACCGCAATGTGATATGAAAAAAGGAAAGGAAGCCGTTAAAAAGCTTCTGGCTGAAAAGCCACACATCGAACGATTTGATGATGCTCTCAATAATGTGATCAGTGAAGATGCTGAAGTGGAAATCCTGGCCGACGGTTTTGAGTGGTCGGAAGGGCCGTTGTGGATTGAAGGGCTGGGCGTTATCTTTTCGGATATACCTCCAAACAAAATATTCTTATGGAATGAAAATGAAGGTTTGAAGCTTTATCTGCATCCTTCGGGATATACCGGCGCGGAGCCGAGGGGAGGAGAGCCGGGAGCCAACGGCTTGTTGCTCGATGATCAGGGGAGGTTGGTGCTTTGTCAGCATGGAGACCGCAGGATAGCGAGGATGCTGGCGCCCCTCAACGACCCGAAGCCCGAATATGAAACTATTGTGGGGAGTTATAATGGCAAAAGATTTAACAGCCCCAACGACGCCTGCTATGACAGCAAAGGCAATCTCTACTTTACCGATCCGCCGTACGGCCTTGAGAAAGGTATGAGTGATCCATTGAAAGAGCTTGATTTTCAAGGGGTTTACAGGTTTTCGGCCAATGGACAACTGACATTGCTCACCAAAGAACTGAGCCGCCCGAACGGCATCGCGCTGTCGCCGGATGAGAAAATGCTCTATGTTTCAAACTCAGATCCTGCACGGCCCGTCATCATGCGATGGGCGCTGAAGGATGACGGAACACTGGGTGCAGGGACAATATTTTTCGATGCTAAAAAAGTATCAGAAAAGAACCGGGGCATGCCTGACGGCCTGAAGGTGAGTTCGAGCGGGACCATATTTGCCACCGGGCCGGGAGGCGTTTGGATATTCGACCCCTCGGGCAAGCCTTTGGGAAGGATACGCACCGGTCAGCTCACATCCAATTGTGCCCTGAGCAGCGATGAAAAAACACTCTATATGACCGCCGACATGTACCTGATGCGGGTGGGGTTGAAGTGAAAGAAAGATTTTTTTCAACGGGTACGCATATGGTGCGCAGCGTTGCATGTCGTAAAACTTAAATCGAAGCCTAATTTACAAAATTTTCTGTTGTCTTAGTCGGACAGAGACGGAAGCTAAGCTGTGCGCTATGTGCGTTGTTGTGCTGTCGTGCAATTAAAGATCTAAAATGATTTGTATATTTTCTTTAAGTTGTTCTATAATATCATTTCGCAAAGATCCTAACTTCTTGATAAGCCTTTTATTGTCAATGGCACGAAGTTGGTCAATCATTATGTCACAATCCTGATTTAAGTTTGCAAGACCCTTTTTAAGGTGGACTCTTAAGATTTCAGTGTTTTTCTTAATATTAGTCGTTATTGGACAAATAATGGTTGAAGGGTGAGGGATTTTGTTAAGCAAGTTAGTTTGAATAATAACAACAGGTCTTGTTTTTCCTGGTTCTGTCTCAATTTGTGGATTTAGATCCGCAATCCAAATTTCAAATTGCTTAATTTGCATAATCAATGTTTTCAAATTCATGTAATACAGCCATGGAATCTTTTTTTACCAATTCAGATTCTTTTTTTAATTTTTTCTCCAGAAGTATTCTCTTCTGCAAACGGTTGTAATATGCAATAGCCTCATTAATGTACCGATTCCTTGGCTTTTTGATTCGAGAGAGGATTTGTTCAGTTTCAATGAATATAGATTCATCTAATTTTAACGAAATATTTTTCATAATAGCTTTATGTATGTATACTACAAAGGTATATTAAAAAAGTATATTCTCCAAATATTTTTTATTTTCCTGTTATGCATGCAGCTCAACGATCCGGCTAAGCGCCTGTGCGGGAGTAAGATGTGAATCTTAGTCCCCCACGGTGCAGGCCGAAATAAAAGTACGAATTTTTCCTGATACACTGTTCCCCCACATGGCGGCTTAGGTATTGTGTGTGCCACGAATGGCAAACTGCTCACTAAAATAGCTGATAAAAGTGAGTATGAAAACATTTCGAAAGAGTTGTATTAGCTAACGGAGTGAAAGTCTCCTGTGTGCCTGGATTAATGCCGGGAAACACTAGCGTCTATGCAAGCAAAACTAAAAGCGCTGGATGAGTGGCTCAGAAACAGACTGCGATACTGTATTTGGCACCACTGGAAGAAACCCGGGAAGAGAAGGCGAAGCCTTATCCGACTGGGAGTAAAACCGGGCCAGGCGTATGCCTGGAGCAGGAGTAGAATGGGCGGCTGGGCAATCGCTCAAAGCCCGATACTCGGCACAACCATTTCAGTAGAGAGGCTAAAAAAGAAAGGGGTATATAGCCATGATGGAATACTATCAGATGCAAAGAGGTTAAGTTAGCGAACCGCCGTATACGAGACCCGTACAGCCTGTCCCGCATGGCGGGATACGGTGCCTCGCCGTCGGCAAGCCTATGGCGGCCGATGGGTGTGAGAGGCGCACT
>WGED01000735.1 GCA_015492915.1 Cyclobacteriaceae bacterium | reverse complement strand
ATGCCTTTCAGTATCTCCCCGGCAATACAGGCTGTCGGCTCGGGTGGCGTTTTAACAATAAAATCAAAGCGCAGGTCGGCATCATAATCACCGTACTTTTCCCTGATGCCCCAGCCGCTTTTCGGCAGCACGCCGATGCCACGCCACGACCTGTCCATAACCTCAAAGACCTCTTCAATGGCTTTGATGGCTTGTGGATTACCCTCATCGCGCACCACGCGCGTGTATTCGTTCACTACCTTCGCCTCCCCCTTTTCGAGCATGCTTATACACTTCCACAATCCTTTGAGCAGATCTACCACCTCGAAGCCCGTCACGACGATGGGTACCCCAAATTTATCGGCGATGGGATGATATTCGCGGGTACCCATGACCGTGCATACATGGCCCGCGGCGAGGAAGCCGTCGATCCTTGTCTCCTCATCACTGAGCAGCGCGTCCATGGCAGGCGGTACCAGCACATGGGAAGTGAGTAAAAAATAATTTTTCAGGCCCATTTTTTTCGCCTGGATCACCGACAGGGCATTAGCCGGGGCTGTGGTTTCAAACCCGACGCCAAAAAAGATCACATTTCTATCAAGCTCTTTTTGGGCTAAGGCTACCGCCTCAAGCGGCGAATACACGGTGCGCACATCCGCTCCGCCTGCTTTGGCGGCGAGCAGGCTCTTTTCCGTGCCGGGCACCCGCAGCATATCTCCGAACGAGCACAAAATGCAATTTTCGGATTCGGCTATGCCTACCGCTTTGTCAATGATCTCTACAGGCGTCACACACACCGGACAGCCCGGACCGTGCACCATGGTAATCTCCTCCGGTAGCAGATCCACGATGCCGTTCTTCACCAGGCTGTGTGTCTGTCCGCCGCATATCTCCATGACCGACCAGGGTCTCGTGACAGTATCACGGATCATCTGTAAATATTTCCCCGCCAGATCAGCGTCGCGGAATTCATCAAGATATTTCATGTCAGAATAATAGTTATTTTTTTATGGTTGTACGGCGCCATGCCATGAGAAAAATGCCATTTTCTCATACAGTTACCGGCTACCATACCGCCTCGGGTAAAAAATGCTTATCCCTATCTGTTAAAATTACTTTCATTCGCCCCGGCATTCGGCTTCATTTTATTATATCCCTGAAATTTATGAATTATCGGCGAATTTTTTCGAAGCATAATATCCGACCAATTGCCCGTAGCTGATCCCCTCATCATTGGGCGACAGCTCTTTATGAAAATATAATGTAAAATCATCACTCAGTTCATCGAGGATCATGTCGATGAGCAGGCTGTTCTGAAACACACCACCGCTGAATGCAATCGCCTCAGCCCCATAATCTTCCGCTATCGCCTTGATCACCATGACAATGGTAAAATGAAATCGCGCGGCAATTTTGCGCATATCTATTTCTTCGTACATATCCTCAATGATGCCGTTGATGATGTTTCTGAAATCTATGGCGCCGTTCTCATCAATCGAGAAATCATAAGGCTTCGGATAGGATTCCTTATTACAATACTCACGTGCTTTGCCTTCGAGATAGATGGCCGCCTCTCCCTCGTAGGTATTTACCTGGCGCAAACTCAGCAGACTCGACACCCCGTCGAACAGCCTGCCGATGCTGGAGGTTTTTAATGTCGATTGATCGAGCACTTTCATATAAAAATCCATCTCGTACTCCGTAAATAACCGCTCTACCAGATCGACGGCTCCATGAATAAAATGCAATAATGACAACGCGGAAAGCCTTGGTTCCCTGGCCATTTTATCGCCCAGGATATGGGTAAAATACTCAAGATGATATTTGCGTTCTATCCTGCCGTGCTCATAAGAGAAGAATTCGCCTCCCCATACGGCACCGTCCTTACCCAAACCTGTACCGTCAAATACGACGCCGAGCAGTTTTCGGTCTGTTTCCAGCAAGTCATTTTCTCCTATCACCGACCAGAAATGAGCTTTATGGTGCTGTATCTCAATGATGTTCGATTCGTTGGTTGCCGCGATGTCCCTGCCCAACTGGGATGTGAAATATGCAGGGTGTTTGTCGATGAGCACCACGTCCGGTGTGAAATTGAGCAATTTTCGGAAATGTTTCAGAGCGGCTTCATAACTCAATTGCGAATCCAGTTCCGCTGTATCACCGAGGTATTGCGAAACATGGCAGCGCCCCTCCTGCCAGATGCCGAAGGTCGTTTTGAGCATCGGCCCCATAGCCAGCACTTTTTCATCGAATGACTCGTTGATAGCATTTTGTAAAAATCCCGGCGCATATCCCCGTGAACGGCGCATCATGATCTTTTTATGATGTTTGTTCGAAAAGCGCACTACAGAGTCATCCTGTGGTATCTGAATGTTGCGATTATTCATCAGGAAATAATCAGCGAACTTACTCAATGAATTCTGAGCGTCCTCATTGCTGTAAGTGATTGGCGATCCTTTAAAATTACCGCTCGTGGCCAGGAGTGGCATGTTGAGTTTCCGGGCGATCAGCACAAACAATGGCGTGTATGGAAGCATCACGCCCAGCCTGTTGAGCCGGGGCGCCATGTGGGGCGTCAGGTTGCTGCTCGGTGCGCCATCTTTCAGCTTCAGCAACACGATCGGCGATGCAGCACTCTGCAACTCGGCAGCCTCATTGTCGCATACGAGGAAATTCTCTCTGATCATATCCATATCCGGATACATGAGTGCAAAAGGCTTGGCCGGGCGGTCTTTTTTATGCCGTAGTTCGTCTACTTTCTCAATATTTCCCGCATCACACATCAGCAAAAAACCTCCGATGCCTTTGACAGCTACAATTGATCCGCCTTTAATTTTATCACAAACAAAATCCACGATCTCTTCCTCTTTCAGATCGAGCACATTGCCGTGATTGTCGACAACCCACTGGCTGATGCGGCAATCGGGGCATGAGTTGGTTTGGGAATAAAACCTTCGGTCGAGCGGATCGTTGTATTCGCGTTCACACTGAGGGCACATATCGAATTCGCGCATGCTGGTGCGCGCCCTGTCATAGGGCAAGCCGTCCTCAATGGAAAAGCGCGGGCCGCACACCGTGCAGGTGATGAACGGATAAAGGTATCGCCTGTCGTCAGGATCGTACAGCTCCTTTTTGCATTGCGGGCAGATGGCGAAATCAGGTGTGATAAGCAAATCCGGCTGGCCGGAGATGTCGCTTTCAATAATCCGGAAACCGTCGAAATCCTGTAATTCGGTCTCATGATACTCGATGGAAGTGATCAACGCACGCTCGGGCACTTTTTCTTTGATCTCCCTAACCAGATCCGTGACCATGCCGTCTTCACTGTTGATGAAAATGTGCACACCTTCCAGCGTGTTGGCTACCGTGCCGTTCAGCCCCTTTTCCTTTGCCAGACTGTAAACGAACGGCCTGAACCCTACCCCTTGTACACGTCCTTCGATATGGATATGCCAGGTTTTCAAATGTTGTTGTTTTGTGTTACCTGTGATTTAAGCCAGTCGATCCACTGGTCCATGCCTTCGCTTGAAGTGGCGGAAAGTTCAAAAAATTCAAGATGATGATTGATGCGCAAGGCGTATTCCTTCACCTTTTCCACATCAAACTTCACATATGGTAAAAGATCGATCTTGTTGATGATACACAGATCAGATGACTCGAACATATAGGGGTATTTCATGGGTTTGTCGTCACCCTCTGTCACACTGATGATCACCACCCGCTTGTTCTCCCCGAGGTCGAACATTGCCGGGCACACCAGGTTGCCCACATTCTCAATGAACATGATCGAGTCATTGGGCGGATTGAGCTTGCGAATGGCGTGCAGTACCATGTGGGCGTCGAGGTGGCACCCTTTGCCGGTGTTTACCTGTACTACGGGCACGCCCGTGGCATCAATGCGGTCTGCGTCGTTCATGCTCTGCTGGTCGCCCTCCACAATGGTGACCGGCAGGTCCGGTTTCAGTCGTTTGACAGTCTCTTCGAGAATGGTTGTCTTGCCCGAGCCGGGAGAGCTTACCATATTGATGGCGAAAATATTCTTAGCTTCAAGGAATCCCCTGTTCCGCTGTGCGAGGAGATCATTCTCTTGCAAAATATCACGTTCCAGTTCTATCTGCCTCGAGGCATGTTCATGATCGTGGTCATGATGGCGATGGTGGCCGTGGTCATGGTGATGATCATGATCGTGATGATGGACGTGTTGACCGTTTTCATTTATTTTGCCGGGCTTCATCACCCTTACTTCTTCGTCGGGCTGCCCGCATCCACATGTTGAGCACATATTTTAATCCGTTTAGATTCAACAATTTACAATAAGCAATAATCCTTTTATTATTGATATACGTCCGTTTACCATGAAAAAACAATGATTTTTGACAAAAATTCTATCTTGTGTCTCTGAAAGGCTAATATCATGGCAGTAGCAAAATACGGAATCATGAAAAATTCATGAAAAAAAGAACAATTATTTTTCACTTTTTGTCAATGCGATTAATTTAGCTCAATGCACCGTCATTTCATATGACTATTCTCATAAATTACACTTTTAATCCTAATCTAATTTGAACCTTCCGCCGAACATCGATAAAGAGCAATTACTCGAATACCTTCAAACCTATCTCACTCCACGCAGAAATGAGCTTTTTGACCATGTGCTGGCCAACAGGACGCGTCATTTCACAGTCGTGGCCGAAGACACTTATCAGGAGCACAATGCCAGCGCACTGGTGCGCACCTGCGATTGTTTCGGCATTCAGGATCTGCACATCATCGAAGAGTTCAACCGTTACCGCCTTGCCAAAGGCATGGCACAGGGCGCCGAAAAATGGATCGATCTTCATTACTACAGCGAGCACGACGACAACATCCAAACCTGCATCGACCACCTGCGGTCAAAAGGCTATGCCATCGTAGCTATGACGCCCCATAAGAAAGAGAGCATTTTGGAGGAATACGATGTCACCAGGCGATCAGCGTTCTTCTTCGGACAGGAAAAAAAAGGCCTTTCGCCGCAGATTCTCGATCAGGCCGATACTTTTATCAAAATTCCCATGTACGGCTTTACGGAGAGCTTCAATGTGTCTGTGTCCGCGGCCCTGCTCCTGCAGTCGGTCGTGCGCAGGATGCGTGAGAATCCGGAGATCAAATGGCAGCTCAGCGAACAGGAGATACTGGACCTCAAAATCGACTGGTGCCTGAAATCAATCAAAAACAGCCATATGATTTTGGAGCGGTATATTGAAGAACCGGGTAAGAGGCTTTCTTAATAAGCAATTTTCATTAACTTATTACATCAGCAAAAAAGAATAAACCCATCTCCGGCAAACTGCTCCTAATCCTGTCGAAAAACCATATTATGAAAAACAGCCTGATTTTCATAACCATCACAGCATCAGCCTGATCTCCGGCTTGCGGTCGGGGTTGTCTTTCATCGAGCCCATGCCTTCGAGCTTCAGATACACTTTTTGCTCATAGGTGTATTCTTTGTAAACGCGCTCTCCGGCAGGCAGCAGGATGTCTCGTGAATTGATGCTGAAATCGTTCAGGAGGTCTGTTACGGGGTACAGGTTGAGCGAGTCGTTTTCGTAAGGGCGCAGCATGGGCATGATCCTGTTCAGGTGTGCGGTGGCATCGAGATAGCGGCGTCTGCGTGATGGCGGAATGATGACAGGCATGGTGCGCGTAAAGCGCTCCAGCCTCTTGCATGCTCTTGTCGTGATGATGGAAAAGGAATGAATAATCGTCGATTTGTCATGGCTCTGCCATACATCCCAGATGCTTGCGAAAGACATGATCCGCTGCTTACCGTCGTACACCACATAAGGCACCTTTCTGCCATCATTTTGCCTGACACGGATAAAAAAGCAGTTAGAGGGCGTCAGGCACCTCCGTCGTCGTACAAGCACCTTGCCGACAGGGTCCCTGACGATATCGCGCGCGTCTGTATTGATGATGTGATAGCTCAATGGCTTTTTCGACCAGTGCGGCACCAGGCCCCATCTGAACGCCACAATCTTCGTCTCCTCACCGCCGCAGATCACGGGCAAGGCAAGCCCGCCATGGGTGTGGTACCTTTTTTCGTAGGTGAATTGAAACTCTGCCTGAAATTCCCGTTCGATCGCTTCAGATGATGAAGCTATGGTGTATCCTGTGCACATATCTCTAT
>WGED01000734.1 GCA_015492915.1 Cyclobacteriaceae bacterium | reverse complement strand
TATCAAAATTCTGCAAACGATATAAGGATTTACAATCCGCATAATAACCGTTTTGGAAATATCAGGGTGTAGTTGCAAACTACACCCGGCATCATTTTATTCTTGACTTAACACTACTGCCGTTGCAAAATCATTCCGAGAATAAAAGCGCATTTCTCTGTAAAAAATTATCCCCAGCCCTGCTGAATATTCCTGTTCACTTTTATAGATTTACCGTCCGTAAATCATAACCTGAACAAAATCCGAAAGATATGGCAAGAATCATAATCATCGGCGCAGGCGGCGTCGGCAATGTGGTAGCAAAGAAATGTGCCCGTGAAAAAGACATTTTCGAAGAGATCATGATCGCCAGTCGCACCAAAGCAAAATGTGATGCGATTGCGAAAGAGACTGGTGAAGAGCACATCACCACGGCACAAGTGGATGCGGACAAGGTACCGGAACTCATAAAACTGTTCAATGATTACAAGCCCGACATGGTTATCAATGTGGCGCTCCCCTATCAGGATCTGCCCATCATGGACGCCTGCCTCGAAACCGGCGTGCACTACCTCGATACAGCCAATTACGAACCGAAAGATGAGGCCAAATTTGAATATAGCTGGCAGTGGGCTTATAAAGATAAATTTGAGAAAGCGGGAATCATGGCGTTGCTGGGCTGCGGTTTCGATCCCGGCATGACGGGCATTTACACGGCTTATGCCCAAAAGCACCATTTCGATGAGATCCATTATCTCGATATCGTCGATTGTAATGCGGGGGACCACGGCAAAGCCTTTGCCACGAACTTCAACCCTGAGATCAACATCAGGGAGATCACTCAGAAAGGGCGTTACTGGCAGGACGGGCGATGGCGGGAGGTGGGGCCGCTCTCGGTGCACAGGCCGGTCGACTACCCCAACATAGGCCCGCGCGAATCTTATCTTCTCTACCACGAGGAGCTCGAGTCACTGGTCAAAAACATTCCGACCATCAAACGCGCACGCTTCTGGATGACCTTCAGCGAAGAATACATCACGCACCTGCGCGTATTGCAGGATGTGGGCATGACGAGCATTGATCCGATCAACTACCAGGGCATGGAGATCGTGCCGCTGCAGTTTCTGAAAGCCGTGCTCCCAGAACCTTCGGAGTTGGGTGAAAATTACACGGGAGAGACCTCCATCGGATGCCAGATCAGAGGTATCAAGGACGACAGGGAACGTACTTATTATATTTGGAACAACTGCAAACATCAGGATGCGTGGCGCGATGTGCGCGGACAGGGCGTGTCGTACACTACGGGTGTGCCTGCCATGCTGGGCGCCAAAATGATGGTGACCGGCAAGTGGATGAAGCCCGGCGTGTGGAACGTGGAAGAATTTGATCCTGATCCGTTTATGGATGAAATCGGGCGTTACGGCCTGCCATGGAACGAGATCGTGGACGGAAAGCTTGCTTTCAACGATTATGATTGATCACGGCCTGCCCTTCGATCCGTCACAACTGCCCTCACCCTGCTTTGTGCTGGACGAGCAAAAACTCATTGACAATCTGAAACTTCTCAAACAGATTCGCGATGAAGCCGGGATAAAAATTTTGTGTGCTCTTAAAGGCTATGCGATGTGGAGCACCTTTCCCCTGCTGCGGCAATACCTCGACGGCGCCACGGCGAGCTCACTGCACGAAGCCATGCTGTGCCATGAAGAAATGGGCATTCCCGCCCATCTCTGCGCCCCTGTGTACATGGATGATGAGTTTCAAGCCATTTCCTCGATCAGCAGTCACATTACCTTTAATTCCGTCAGCCAGTTTGATAGGTTTGGAAAGGCTGCCATGAAAAAAGGGCTTAAAATCGCCCTGCGTATCAATCCCGAATATTCGGAGGTTGCCACCGAGCTGTACAACCCCTGCGTTCCCGGCAGCAGGCTGGGCGTCACTATCGGAGAGATGCCTGATAAACTGCCTGAGGGCGTCACGGGGCTGCATTTTCATAGCCTGTGCGAGCAGAATGCCGATACCCTGGTGCGCACCCTGGAAGCCGTCGAAAAGAAATTCGGCAATTATTTAACCCGAATCTCATGGCTCAATATCGGCGGGGGGCATCACTTTACGAGAAAGGATTATGATGTAGCGTTGTTTGTCCGCGCCATCATGGAATTCAGGCAAAAATACGACCTGGAAATCATCGCAGAGCCCGGGGAGGCCGTCGGCTGGCAAACAGGCTGGCTTGTTTCCACGGTGCAGGACATCGTTACGGCCAACGGCATCTCCACTGCCATGCTCGATACATCCTTTGCCGCACACATGCCTGATTGCCTTGAGATGCCTTACAAGCCCGCCGTGCCGGGGGAAGCAGCACAGCCGACGAAACACGCCTATCGCTTTGGCGGCCACACATGCCTTGCCGGCGATTTTATGGGGCCCTTCTATTTTGAACATCCGATTGAACCCGGCGACAAGGTTGTTTTCGACGATATGATCCATTACACAATGGTGAAAACCAACACTTTCAACGGCGTGAAATTACCCGCGATCACTATTTTAAAACAGGACGGCATCTTAAAGATCATCAAAGAATTTGGCTACGAGGATTACAAAGGCAGGTTGTCTTGACGCTATGGGAAAATGACCATTTTTTCATAGCCTGCGCAACCCCACACCTCCGGAGGGGCAAGCCAACGCATGTTAGCGCCCTTCAGAGAATCAAAGGATGCGCGGTGGGGAATAATTATCATTTTCCCATACGTCACTGAGCACAGCGAAAGGTCTCCCAATGGCAACGTGATGGAGAAGTTCAGTAGTTCATATCAGTAGATTCTTCGGACTGTGCCCTCTACCCCACTTAGTCATGCTGAATTCATTTCAGCATCCTGGTGATTGAAGTAACAACGCTCATTTTCCATTCCGCATCCCGTTACGAGATCCTGAAATACCCGCCTGCCGGGCAGGCGTAAACGAAGTGCCTGATTTTATAGTAGTGTAAGCTCGGAATAGAAAGGTTATTGAGAATTTTGGGATAAAGAAAGCGACAGTCCCCGGATCGCATTCCGGGGCCTCCTTCAACATGCAAAAGCGCTTTTGCCTGAACCCCGCCTCACGGCGGGCGGGTATGATTAAGATGATTAATTAATGGGCTTTGATTATACGGAAAAGTTACTTTTTCAAAAGAAAGAATACTTTTTCTGGAAAATTAACCGAAATTTATCCGAACAACAGCCTGATTGTTATAGACATAAAATATCCAAACCACCTAATTCTCATGAAAAACAAACCATTTTCCCGCCGAAACTTCATAAAAAAGTCCGCAGCCACCACGGGCCTGGCATCACTCGGCCCTTATATAATGACTAAAGGCGCTATGTTGAATAATAATGATGCAAAATCCCGGGACGAAGTCTGGATCGCGGGCATTTCACAGCACGGATTACAAACTCAGACGGCCCGTGAAATGATCGAAAAGATCAGCGAAGTACTTAAAACCACCGCCGACTATTCGCCGGACATTATCTGCATGCCGGAAGTCTTTCCTACTTCCAACATCATACAAAGCATGTCGATCCATGAAAAAATCGATATTTCAACCTTTGCAACAGAGCATTTCGCAAGCCTTGCAAAGCAACTGAACAGCTATATCGTCTGCCCTGTTTACGCAAACGAAAACGGCAAGATTTACAATTCAGCAGTATTGATCGACAGGCAGGGCCAGCGCATGGGAGAATACCGTAAAATCCATACGACGGAAGATGAGATGGAGAAAGGCATCGTGCCCGGACCACTGATTCCACCTGTATTTGAAACGGATTTCGGGACGATCGGGATTCAGATTTGCTTCGATATTATGTGGGATGACGGATGGTCTTCTCTGAAGAAACAGGGTGCTGAATTCCTATTCTGGCCATCAGCCTACTCGGGCGGCATCATGATCAACACCAAGGCAAGGGCGCATAAATATATCGTAGCAAGCAGTACAAGAAAAAATACGGCCAAACTTTGCGATGTTACAGGAGAGGAACTGGCTAAAACGGGTATATGGCAAAAACATTTCTATTGCGCTCCGGTAAACAGGAACAGGGCATTCCTTCATTTATGGCCATATGTCAGGCGTTTCGACGAAATTAGGGCAAAGTACGGCAGAAAAGTAAGCATTGAAATATTCCATGAAGAAGAATGGGCGATCATCGAAAGCCACTCACCGGAGGTGTTGGTGAAGGACATTCTTACAGAATTCGAGCTGAAAACATATGATCAGTTGGTACATGATTCGGAAAACGCCCAGGATAAAGCAAGAGAAAAACAATAGAAAGTTATAGCCCGAAACCGGAAACAGACGGACTAAAGCACGTCAGGTCATGAAAAAAATCCAACGCAGAACCTTCATCAGGCGAACCGCGACAGCAGCTTTCACGGGATTGGCAGGTGCAAAAATCTTGAGCGCCATGGCCGGCAGTCATCCGGACAGTTCGCGAAAAATATATGTATTTTCAAAGCACCTGCAGTGGCTTGGCTATGAAGAAATGGCCAAAATTGCTGCTGCCATCGGCTTCGACGGCGTTGACATCACCGTTCGCCCCGGCGGCCATGTACTGCCGGAAAATGTAGAACGCGATCTGCCAAAAGCTGTCGAAGCCATGAGAAGACAAAGATTGACAGCCGATACCATCACTACGGCGATCACTGGTACCGACAGTCCGCATATGAAAAAGATACTTCAAACAGCCTCAAAACTTGGTATAAAACAGTACCGGATGGGCTGGTTAAAATATGATGACAGTTTAGGAATTTCTGAAAATATTGAAAAGTTCGGGCAGCGTTTCGCCGTTCTTGCCAGGGTGAACGAACAATTCGGCATCAGGGGTGATTACCAAAACCACGCCGGCACCTTTTTAGGCTCGTCCGTATGGGATTTGAGGGAAGTATTAAGAACACTGGACAGCAAATGGCTCGGCTGTCGGTATGATATCAGGCATGCGATCGTAGAAGGAAACCTGTCCTGGCCCATTGACATGAAAGCTATTTCACCGTTCATCAGGTCGCTGGACATCAAAGATTTTACCTGGATACCCGGAGAAAAAAATAAGATCGTCAATGTTCCACTCGGAACGGGGGTAGTTGATTTTGGAAAATATATGACTTTGTTATCCGAATATGGGATAAAAGGTAATATAACATTGCATTTCGAATACCCGATCGGTGGCGCTGAGCATGGAAAAACCAACATCCCGGTTTCGTCACAAGAAGCGGTTATTGAAGCAATGAAAAGAGACCTGAAAACGCTTAGAGGTATTTTTCCTGATGGCTGATCCCCAAAAACAGATACAAACCGGCTTCTTAACCCAAAAGCGCTCCTGCGAGTGTGCCTGTGAGCATGGTTGCAAGAGAAGCAGCCAACAATGCTCTGAAGCCCATTTTTGAAATATCACCCTGCCGGCTGGGAGCCATCCCTCCTATGCCACCTATCTGAATGGCGATGGAACTGAAATTGGAAAAGCCGCAGAGTGCGAAGGTCGAAATAATCAACGATTTTTCATTGAGCAATCCCTGTGATTTCATCTGTGCGAGGTCCAGATAGGCCACAAATTCATTGATCACTGTTTTCTGACCGAGCAGGCTGCCTACCTGCATCGTCTGGTTCCAGTCTACTCCCATAGCCCAGGCAAAAGGCCTGAAGATATTGCCGAGAATATATTGCATCGAAAAGCCGTCAAATACGCCATTGGTGGATGATGCCACCATCTCATTCAGCCCGGTAATATCCCCGATTATATCCTTCAAAACGAAATTAAGGGCGGCAATCACCGCAATAAACGCCAGGAGCATCGCCCCGACATTAAGTGCCAGCTTAAGGCCGTCGGCGGCACCGCGAGCCAGTGCATCCACCAGGTTAACTCCCTGGCGCTCGGCATTCATCACGAGCTTATGCTGCAGTTTGTCATATTCCATTTCCGGCATCAGAATTTTGGACATCACAATGGCAGCGGGGGCATTCATCACCGATGCACCGAGAAGAAAACGTGCATACCGCTCCTGTTCCACCGGGTCGCCGCCGCCGAGAAACGCTACATATCCGGCCAGCACCCCACCGGCTATTGTTGCCATGCCACCGGTCATGAGGCACATAATCTCCGATTTGGTCATATCGGGAATAAAAGGTCTGACCATCAACGGAGCCTCAGTCTGACCGAGAAAGATATTTCCTGCAGCAGAGAGACTCTCAGCGCCGGAGAGTCTCATGGTTTTGGACATAATCCATGCAAAGGCATAGACAATCTTTTGCAGAATCCCCAGATAATACAGGCCTGTGGAGAGGGTTGAAAAAAATATGATGGTCGGCAATACCCGGATAGCAAAGATGAACCCGAATTTTTCGCCGTTGAGTAAATCCCCAAAGAGAAATGCGGTGCCCTCGTTGGTAAAATCTATGACTTTGACGAAAAACCTGCTGGCAAAATTAAATGCTGTGCTCACCACATCGACTTTGGTGATCAGGAGACCGAATGTGATTTGCAACAACACACCGCCTATGACAAGTTTCCAGTTGACCGACAGGCGGTTATTTGAAAAAATCCAAGCTATTCCGACGAGGAAGAATAAACCAAAAAGTGCCCTGACTATATCCATATTCCAGGAAGATTAATTACGGCGGTTAAGTTCATCACGGATTTTAGCCGCTTTTTCATAATCCTCCTTTTCTATGGCTTTTTCAAGCATTTCCTTCAACCTGTCGACGGATAGGTCTTTCAGGTCTTCACTTCCCGTTGTCTTCGTAGTAGGTTCAACAGGTTCCTTCTCCATCTTTTCAAGTTCTTTTTCAATATTTTTCGCCTCATCTTCTTCCTCCGCCAGCTCGATGCCCGCCTCACTCAGGATATTCTCATAAGTATAAATCGGGGCATTGAACCGCAATCCGATTGCAATAGCGTCGGAAGGTCGTGAATCAATCTCTACCGTCCGGCCATTGCCTTCACAGATGATCTTTGCAAAAAATACTCCCTCTTTCAGGTCCGAAATGATGATCTCTTTAATGTCAAAATCAAAACTGCCTGCAAAGGACTTGAACAGATCGTGTGTCATGGGCCGGTTCGGTTTTATCTTCTCTATTTCTATGGCAATAGCCTGCGCTTCAAACATTCCGATAATAATCGGCAACCTGCGATTACCGGGTTTTTCGCCCAAAACCAGCGCAAATGATCCGCTTTGCGATTGGCTTGATGACAATCCTAATATTTCAAGTTTGATTTTGTCCACTTGCAAACTTTATTTTAATGACTTTACTTTTTCAGTTAATCTGGGAACCACTTCAAAAGCATCTCCGACGATACCATAATCAGCCGCCTTGAAAAACGGAGCTTCCGGATCATTGTTGATGGCGACAAGCACTTTGGAGGAGTTGACCCCTGCCAGGTGCTGGATGGCTCCCGAAATACCAATTGCAATATACAGGTTTGGACTCACTTTTACACCCGTTTGACCAACGTGCTCATGGTGAGGCCTCCAGCCCATATCCGAAACAGGTTTTGAGCAACCTGTAGCAGCACCGAGCGCTTCCGCCAGATCCTCGATGATACCCCAGTTTTCCGGGCCTTTAAGTCCCCGGCCACCGGATACCACAATTTCAGCCTCATCCAGCAAAATGCCTCCTTCTGCCTTATCCCTTCCCGTAATATTTTCCGTAAATTTCACTTCGACAGGTGCACTGATCTTCTCAACCGACGCACTGGCTCCGTCATCCTTTAAATCCACGGTGTTTTTCTTAATGATGAGTACTTTTTTGTCGCCCGGAACCTTAACGGTAGCAAATGCCTTTCCGGTAAAAATGCTTTTCTTCACAGTAAAATCACCGGAGACTTCCGGCAAAGACACCACATTTGAGATGATGGCAGCGCCGATTTTTCCGGCTACCCTTGCCCCAACATTGTCGCTGAATGCCGATTTTACCATGATGATCATAGCGGCGACATGCGACTCAGCAAGACTTGTCAATGCATCGCCAAATGCACTGATGTGGTTTTGATTCAAAGACTCTTCCGCCACATGAATCACCTTATCCGCACCGTGTGACCCTAGGGAAGCCAATGCCCCCTCATCGTGTGTCCCGAAGACAACAGCAATCACATCTCCTCCGCCTGTCAGTTTCGCCGTTTCGGCAGCATATGATATAGCCTCTTTCGAGGACTTTTTTATTTCGTTATCAGCACCTTCTACAAAAACTAATATAGACATGATAAAATTTTCTTTAAGTTCAAAAATCAATTACAACACTTTGGCTTCGTTCTTCAGCAGATCAATGAGTTCTTCTGCATTTTCCGGATCAATCAATTTTACGGCACCTTTTTCCGGAAGGTTTTCATATGAAACAACCTCAGGTACAGGCACATCGACCGGCACAGGCTCCACCACTTTCAATGGCTTGGACCTTGCGGTCATGATGCCGCGCATGTTGGGAATCTTCCATTCTGCGATAGGCTCCTGACATCCCGCAATCAGCGGCAATTCCGCTTCGAGATATTCCTTGCCTCCCTCTATCTCACGTGCCATTTTTACCTTGCTCCCGTCCACATCAAGCGTCATGACAGGAGAAAAAGAAGGCAGATCAACCAGGCTACCCACGAGACCATGAACTACTCCGCTATTATAATCAATGGACTCGCGGCCCATGAGAATCAGGTCATAATCACCTTCTTTTACGATAGCAGCTATCTGATGCGCCACAAACATAGCATCTACAGGCTCTGCGTTCACCCTGATGGCATCATCAGCGCCGATGGCGAGTGCTTTTCTGATCGTAGGTTCGGTCTTGGCCTCTCCTACATTCAGTACGGTCACTGTCGCACCTGTTTGCTCCTTCATTTCCACAGCTTTGGCAAGCGCATAGTCATCGTACGGACCAATTATAAACTGGATTCCCTCTTCATTGAATTTTGTGCCGTCATCCGTAAAACTGATCTTCGCCGTCGTGTCCGGCACATGTGTTATGCATACTAGAATTTTCATATTTCGGATATTTAATCTGTTACTTCAACGATTTATGACCGCTTCAAGTTAGTACTTATCTTAAAAAACAAAAAACAATTAAGACAAATGGACAGGCAATATAAATGATAGAAATTTATGATGCATGCATAATATTTACAG
>WGED01000733.1 GCA_015492915.1 Cyclobacteriaceae bacterium | reverse complement strand
GATTAATCAGCATCCTGTTTTCATGAAAAATCCATATATTTTTTTGCTGGCGGCTTTCGCATGCCTTTCATGCACCCATGAGCAGCCTTTCGATCCTGTTCCCTATGTTGATCCGCAGATCGGCTCGGTTCATGGACGATGGTTTTTTTACACCCCTGCCGCGTTGCCTTTTGGCATGGCCCGGCTGGCGCCGCACACCAATGCTTACGGAAGCCCCGGCGGCTGGTTGCCCTGCGGATATGATGATCGCCACACATCGATCGAGGGATTCGGGCATTTTCATGAATTTCAGATTGGCGGGGTAGTGGCTATGCCTACAACCGGAGATATCAAAATCATGCCGGGAACACTCGAAGACCCGGACAGCGGTTATCGCTCACGATTCGATAAGAATAGCGAAAAATCCATGCCCGGCTATTATTCGGTAGTGTTGAAAGACTATGGCATAAAAGTGGAACTGACGGCAACGAAGAGAGTGGGGTACCACAGATATACGTTTCCTGAAGCAGGGAAGGCGAACATCCTGTTTGACCTGGGCCACAGGCAGGGTGAGAGCGGCGACGTAATCAATGCTGAAGCGCGTTGGGTTAACGTCAAGGAGATAGTAGGGACGATGGTAACCTATCCGGAATACACGAAGTTTTGCGATGTAGGCAAGCGTGTGAAAATGTATTTTGTGGCACGACTGAGCAGAGAGCCTGATCTGGTTGGCGCCTTTACCGACGAAGGTGTGCAGGAAGGAGTGAAACAAACCAGCGGCGTCAATAACGGTTTGTATGCTACTTTCAGCACGCGGGAAGGCGAGGTGATCGAAATGCAGGTCGGCTTGTCGTACACGGGCATTGCCGGTGCGCGGCTCAACCTCGATACGGAAACCAAAGGCATGAGTTTTGACCAGGTCAGGGAAGAGGCCTATGAAGCCTGGCGCAATATGCTGGCAAAAATCAAGGTGGAAGGAGGTGATGATGAGGATAAAGTGAAATTCTATACGGGGCTGTACCATGCCTTGTCCGGCAGGGGAATATCGAGCGATGTGAACGGCGCTTTCCCCACACGGACAGGAGAAACAGGCCAAATCCCATTGGACAAAAACGGCATTCCGAAATACCACCACTACAACACTGACGGCGTGTGGGGCGGTTTTTGGAACCTCGGCCCTTTGTGGGCGCTTGCTTATCCGCGCATCATGAGCGAATATGTGCAGTCGAATATAGACTTTTACAAATATGCCGGCTGGCTGCACGACGGGGAAGCGGCCGGCACCCATGCCAACGGTGTGCAGACTAATTTTCAGGCTTTGTTCATGGCTTCGGCATATAACTGCGGCATCAGGGATTTTGAGATTGAAAAGGGCTATGAGGCGGCGTATAAAAATGAAGTGGAATATCACGACAGGGATTTCGGAGCGGGAAAATATGATTTGAGCTATTTTATCAAAATGGGCTATATCCCGTCTTACGATACCACATTGTCAAATGGTTGGGTGTTCAATTTCGGCGGTTCGCATACGCTTGAATATACTTTTAGCTCGTATGCCGTGGCACAGTTTGCCAATGCCCTCGGCAAAGAAAAAGATTATCAAAAACTCATGAAACAGGCACATTATTATAAAAATATCTTCGATCCTGAAACCAGGTTTATACGTCCTCGCATGCCGGATGGCACCTTCATCGATAACTTTGATCCTATGCAGCCATGGCGCGGGTTTCAGGAGGGCAATGCCTTTCAATACACCTGGTATGTGCCGCATGATATCGCGGGCTTGATGGAGCTCGTCGGTGAAGACCTTTTTAATGAGCGGCTTGAGATGGAATTCGAAAAGGCTCAAAAGTCATTGTTTGGCGGTGGCGAGGAGATCGACAGTTTCTCAGGCCTCGACAAGCTGTACAATCACGGCAACCAGCCCTGCCTGCACAATGCATGGCTTTTTAACTATTCCGGTAAGCCGTGGCTGACGCAGAAATGGACAAGGGCGATCTGTGATACATTTTACGGCACTAAACCGCTGCACGGCTACGGCTATGGCCAGGACGAGGATCAGGGACAACTCGGGGCTTGGTATGTGCTGGCTGCCATGGGGTTGTTCGACGTGCAGGGCCATGCCTCGGCCCACCCGACATTTCAGATCGGCAGCCCGCTGTTCGACCAGGTCACCATTAAGATCGATCCCGATTATTATAAAGGAGATAAAATTGTGATTGAAGCAACAAATAACAGCCCGGAAAACATATATATACAATCTGCCACCCTTAACGGCGAACCTTTGACCAACGCATGGTTTGAGCGTGAAAAGCTGGTGAAAGGAGGGCGTCTGGTACTTAATATGGGGCCTGAGCCGAATGAACATTGGGGCACCGGCACACCCCCGCCGTCTATGAGCACGGAATAAACCCAAAATTCTCACCAGGATTTCGTTATGAGAGGTTAAAGTACAACTTGTCCCGCCAGGGCGGGAAGAAAATCAGCACGTTTGATGAGGAGGCATAATGCACTTTTAGGGTGTCGAGTCAAACGTAAACGAAGTGCCTGATTTTGAAGTAATTTAAGCTCGGAATAGAAAGGTTATTGAGAATTTAGGGTTAAATAGTCAATTTTTCATGAGCGGTCAGGGAATGATTTTCAGCACTACCCAATAATTGCATTCGGGTGTGGCGTGATTTTCTTCCCATTCATCACCATAACCATGGGCTTCGATAAGATTTTCCGGTACACCGGCAGCCAGTAGTTTCTGTAACAACGCTGCAGCGAGCTTCTCCGTAATGTCGTTGTGATATGTATATTCCACTTTGTAATAAATGACCTTGTCATCCGACTCTTCCAGCACCTCGTATCCCAGCGCAATCAATGAATCTGCCGGAGTCATTTCGATAATGCTGCTGTCCGCTTCGGCTTTAGTTAATGTGTCGGAATTTATATCATTTGACAATTCAGCCAAAGACTCCTGAGTCGATGCGGTTGTGTCATCAGCGGCGGGTATATCATTTTCAAATTCCTCTGTGATAGGTTTTTCAATTTCAACCAATAGCGTATCTGCCGTCACCTCGGTCAGGCTGTCAGATGGAATCGAATCGGAAACGACCTTCTCAATAAAGGCGCCGAGATCTATTCTTGTGCCGGGATTCTTTTTGAGGAACCCGATGATGCGCTTTAGTTCTATCTTTGATTGATCAGCGAAGGTTTCGTTCTCACTGTCATAGCGGATGGTGGTGAGCGGGAATGCTGCTCCTGCCCTGACGCGAGACAGGCTTACATCCAGTGGTATTTTTTGCCCTTTTTCCATGGCTGTCAGGTCATACAAGCCGGAGTAATAGGTATGTCCGCCTTTTTGAGGAAATACGGAGACGTCATACAGGTTTCCTTCGGGGAGAAATAATGTAAAAGTGCCGTCCCGGCGGAGCTTGGTGGAAGTGATCAGTTTCTCTGCCACGGGGTCAAATACCTGTACCAGGATGTCCTCACCGGGTTTCATCCCATCGTCATAGGCCACCGTGCCTTCGAGCATCAGCACATTACTCGGGCGGAATTCTTCCGGGATGATGGCTTTGAAGATATTCTGATAATTTTTGTAAGGAGCGTTGAAATAGATGATGTCGCCCCTGGCGGGAATGCTGATAATTTCATCATTATGATCTGTGTTGATGAAGGTGAGCGGTAGGGGATCGGTCCATGCGCCGCTTTCAAGTCTTGTCTCGTAGAGGTCGAGCTTACCTTTGCCGCCGCTCCGGCCACTGGCAAAGATAAGTGTTTTTCCGTCTGCCAATATCCTCGGTGTGGTCTCATGACCAGTGTTGATATTCGCCGGAAGGCGTTCCGGTTCAGACCATCGTGTCGGTGATATAAGGCGTGAGACGTACAGGGCGCAATTACTTTTGTTCAGGTTATCCATCTTTTCGCAACGCATGAAATACAGCGTTTTGCCATCGGGGCTTAGGCTCGGATTGCCCTCGTGTGCTGGAGAGTTGAGCGGTTTGCCGGGATTTTTAGGTCTTGACCAGCCGTCGCCCTCTCTTTCGCTGAACCAGATATCGTAATTGCCGATGCCGGGACTCCTTCGTGATGAAAATACAATGGTATTTCCATCATAGCTCAGGCAAAAGCTGCCGATGTGGTCGAGGCCGTATTT
>WGED01000732.1 GCA_015492915.1 Cyclobacteriaceae bacterium | reverse complement strand
TTGGGTGCCATGGCAGCATATTCGTTCTTTGATCACCTGCCTTCTATAGCCCCTTTTAACAATAAAAGAAAAATTGCACTATCTTGAGATATTTCCCCGAACTCACGTTAAATTAAAAGCCCCGGTCAGTTCAGGATCGGGGCTTTTTTAATGTATTGGGCGCTGACTAAAAGATACCGCAAATCATCTTCTCATATTTTGGTTGACAAAATAAAAGGTTCAAAAGGCGCCGTGAAGGACCCCAGTGACATTTTTTCGTTCCAGATTCAATATATCCTTCAATCCGACGTTAATATAGCGTCAACATTATTTATTCATCTGACATGCATCTCTAAGGCTTCCCACACCTAAACCATAATAAATAAATGATTGAGACAAAGAAAAACCCACAAGCAGACCTAACCAGTAAAGGCAGATTGTTCTTCAATATAGGTCTGGTAATCAGTTTGTTACTCGTTGTCTTTGCCTTTGAGGCGAGGGTTTATGACATCGGCAGCCAGGTTGATCTGCAAAGAAATGCTGAGATGTTTGAAGAATTACTGGATATTAAACAAACAGTACAACCTCCTCCTCCAGCTCAGAAAAAAATTCAACCGAAAGTCATAGAGGTGCCTGATGAGGTGGAAATCAATGAGGACATTGAAATTGATTTCAATATCGATATGAATGATGATACCAGCATAGAAGATATTGTTGCCGATATGGAACCTAAAGATAATGATATCGAAGTCTGGTCCGGGCTTGTTGAAACTCAACCGGAACCTTTGGGTGGTATGGCTGCATTTTACCAATATGTACAAAAAAATCTCAAATATCCAGCACAGGCAAGACGGATGGGTATCGAGGGTAAAGTATTCGTTCAGTTTGTCGTGGATAAGGATGGAAGCCTGATTAATGTAAAGGCTGTAAAAGGAATAGGAGCAGGATGTAATGAGGAAGCGGTAAGAGTGATTAAAAATGCACCGAAATGGAAGCCGGGCAAACAGCGCGGGCGTGAAGTAAAAGTAAAGATGATCCTGCCCATCATCTTTAAGCTGGGATAAAAAACGATAAAAACTACAAAAAAACCGACCTTATCAGAGTCGGTTTTTTTGTGCTAAATACCCAAAATCCAAACATCAGAGATAGTCCTGGTCTTTCTTATCTTGTAAACAGGCGGGAAAGACTTAAGTCACTCAGGAATAAATAATTCCGCCAGCTATTGTTGGTCCCATTGCCGACAATAATTCGTACTGGTCAGGAGGGTATCTGGCCTTTAATTTCATTCAGTTTCTTATCCATGCGACGATACCGCTCATTCATTTCTTCGGGGAGATCATCAGCATTAATTGTATCAAGTCCTGCGAAATATTCGGTAAAAAGAGAATCGTCGAACGGCCTTTTGTGTGACTTGCCGCCCTTCGTATCACCTTCAGAAAGCACCTCTTTTATCGCCTTTTCCGGAACGGAAAATGTAACTGCTTTTTCAAACATTTGCCGGGCCTTATCGCTGTCTCCTTTTTTCCAATGGATATAACCCAGTAAAAAGTACGCCTCGACATTTTTAATGTCAGAACCCGTTACAGATTGAAAATAATCTCTGGCCGCCTCATTATCCCCCAGTAATAAAGCGACATGTCCCAGAAGCATAGACGGTGCGGTAATTACCTTGTTTATTTTAAATGTCTCCGTAAATGCTTCTTTTGCCCTGGCAATATCAAATATTTCCGGTATTTCATAAGACAGATATAGCCGTCCGAGCTGCATACGGGCCCTAGCGCTGTTGGGATTCGCTTCAACTATCTTCAACCAGCAGGACTCCGCTTTCTTGTATTGTCCCAGCTCCAGATACATATTCCCGAGGTTAAACCGGGCATCCTCATGATCACCATCCAGCTCTAACGCTTTTTCGTAATTTTTTGCAGCTTTCTCCCAGTTGCCTTCTACGCGATATTTTTGCGCTCTTCGATAGGCTTCCCAAAAGGCTTTGATCTGCTGTTTTTCTTCTGACAGTTGCTCATCCTCTCTATTCTCTGAGATGCTATCCGTGGTTTTGTTCGGCGAGCACGCAGAATAAAAGCTACATGCAAAACAAATGTACAAAAGGATTGGCCTGATCATTATCATGACTGGAGGATATTTTATTCTTCGGTAACTGTAATGATTTGATTGGAAGGCAGTTGGTACTTATATTGCCTGTGCCCGCCAGGCCATGTTATTTCCAGCGTATCCACAACGTTTTGCTCACCCAAACCAAAATGCTGAACGATACTATTCTGGGAAAAATACGATCCCTGTGAAGCTACTTGCCGAACCTGCTCGGTTTGCCCTGAAACCAGCCGGATTTTCGTCCCGTACCCGAATTTATTCAGTCTATTCCTTTTGAGCTTTATTTCGATCCATTTTTGTTTATTACCACCATCGTTTCTTAAAAGTTTTGCCGGCCCGATATTGTTGACGATACATATATCCAGATCGCCGTCATTATCATAATCGGCATAGGCGGCTCCTCTGCCGACATATGCCTCATTAAAATAGTCCCCACTTACGCGTGACACCTCGTAAAATCCCTTTTTGGAATCATAATTCCAAAACAACAGATCTTTCATGGGGATGAGTTCTTTCGGATTGTCGCGTTTTTGAAAGGTACTGCCATTTGTCATAAAAATATCCAGTTTTGCGTCATTGTTATAATCAAAGAAAAAAGTCCCGAAACCTATGTATTCCAAGGCCACTTGCCCCAGCCCATACCGGTCGGCTTCATCCATGAATTTTATTCTGTTATTTGCAGCGATGTCTTTTGTGTTGAGTTGTGACATCAGGTTGCTGTAAAGAGCATTTTCCTGTGCCATCCAATGGGTGATAAACATATCCATGTCTGCATCGTTGTCCCAATCGCCTGTGCCTATACCCATGGCTCCCCGATAATCAGCTACAAATGAGATGTAACTCACATCTTCAAACGTTCCGTCGCCTTTATTTCTGAACAAGGCGTTGTCTGATACATCGTTGGCTACGTAAAGATCGGGTAATCCGTCGTCATCAAAATCAGTCCATGCTGCGGCGAGGCTACGTCCGGTTTCATTTGCCACCCCCACCTTGTCTGCCAATTCGGTGAACGTGCCGTCCCCATTGTTCCGAAAAAGTAAATTCTTGATCGGTTTGAACGATGAAGGATTGATGGCCGTTGGCACCTGGGCATTGTATTGCAGGGTAACTCCATGGCTCTCTGAAGGTTGATAATCAACATATCCGCAGACATAAATATCAAGGTAACCGTCGAGGTTGTAGTCACCCCATGCAACACCAGCCCAGTAATTCTCAAACGCATTTATCCCGGCGTGCCTGCTAACATCATCAAACGTCCCGTCACCCTTGTTGCGAAACAGGAAATTTTTTCCATAACAAGAAACAAAGAGATCTAACCACCCATCGTTGTCATAGTCACCCCATGCGCAAGCATTGGCCCAAGCTCTTAAATCAAGACCAGCCTGGCTGCTTACCTCTGTAAATGTGCCGTCGCGATTGTTGTGATATAATTGCGAATATGCACTGGAATTTTTGAGATCTTCTGCCTTCAGGTTAACGGGGCCTGAAAAATTGGCGATGAAAAGATCCTGCCATCCGTCATTATCATAATCTCCCCAGGCCAGACCGGAGCCCATGTCTTCAGGAAGCTGGGTGGTTCTGATACCCTCGAAATGATCGAAGCGGATCCCTGCCTCAGCGGTCACGTCTGAAAAGATTACTTTCGGATGATTTTCGGGAATGTCCCTTGCCAGTTCGGAAGTTAATCCTTCTATCTCTTCACCCGGTACATAGGCTTGTTTTGTCCCTGTTTTAAAAAAAAATAAAACGAATAGTATGATGATAAAAACAGACCCTGAAAGGATTGCAATTTTCAACCTTCTCTTTCTTTTTGAAACCTTTTTCGCCATCCTCAATTTGCTTTTTCTAATTCATCGATGTTGCAGCCTTCACGAGATGATTGTTCATTTCAAAAGTGTTGGATTTTGAAATATTTTCTGGACTGCTTATAGGTACATGTTGAACTATGATGGATGTTGAATCTTCAGAAACTACCGTAATTGGGGTTGTTATCCCGGAGTCATCACCAAACAGATAATTTATCAGATATTGGTCGATCTTTCTGTACTTCAACTTTGCCGTAATCTTCAACTCGGTAATTTGCTCCCCGGGAGCGTTAAACTTAAAAGCATGCTGCTCGACGGGTTTCATCTTTTTTGTATTCATTTCTGCAGGGCAGGAAAATGAAAATTCGGCCTGATCAGAAAAACCAGGAAACATAGATCTGTTAAAGCGGACACCCACCATTTCCCAGAGATTGTGTTTGTCTATGAGATTACCATATTGGTCTACCGGTTCTACTTTGAAAACGAATGACCCGGGCTCGATAAAATGTTTATCGTCCACCTTTCCCGATGAATAAATCTCGTTGCCGTTCTGGTCCTTAACTATGATCTCCACCCATGCCTGAATGATATCTATCGGACCGGTGGGGAAATCATGCCCGGGTTTATTGTTTGTGAGCACGGTAACAATTTTGACCTCTTCTCCAGGTGTCACCTTCTCTGGTGCCAAGATTTCGATCGGCACAGCCGGTCCTTTTACCCATTTGTCTTCGATTTCAGGAATATCTATTTCACCCCTGAGCCATGCTTCCGTGAGGTCCACGTGCTCTTTTGCTCCCGGCAGATTCAATGCCACCGGCATAAATTGATTTGCGCCCAAAAATCGGTGGTTCCTGTGCTTTCCGTCATCTCCGTTTCTGTTGTAATCCATGTCATCCCCGCTTCCGGGGTCATCCGAATTTTCTACCAACGGCATATGGCATTCCCGGCATTCTATGGTTTTCGAAGCATCTCCGGGATGGTTCCATTTGCTGTTTTTCCATTTGTCATATTGGTTTTGCAGTTGTACCCAGCCCACGTTGTTGACTTCCTCGTCGATGAACTGTTTGTGACACGCCGCACAAAATTCCGGACTTTTGAAAAGTTTGTGCTGTAAAGATTCTACATGATATTTCGGATATGTCCTGATCAGGAAATCGCTGAGGAATTTTGATACTGCACCATTTTTCAATTCATACATATACCGATCCGGCTGATTGATCGTATAATTTGCATTTCCTTTGATGTCAGTTTTTTTAATGGCATGGCAGGCAATGCAGGATATGCCTTCCTGGTATCCCTTGATATTGGTAAGGTCGTCAATGCCGGTATAGATATTTTTCGACCCGGAAAAAAGTGAGATAGGGTCATGACAACCGCCGCAATAACGGGTAGACTCGGGTCCGTTCTGCTCCCCCATAACGCTTTGGATTTTTTGAAAACCAAGGTCCATGGCAGAATATCTATGCGCGCTCACGGACCATTCCTTATATATTTCTTCATGACAGCCCGTGGTACCGCATCCTTCAGAACCGCCGATGGAGGCCGGGTCATATGCCCCTCCGGTTGCCGTTGTAGCCAGACTTGGAGCAAAAGGACGGTCCTCGCCATAGAGATAACTGTAATCATCAGGAAATTCATTTTTCCACTTTATGGGTTGATATAACAGCGTCCACAGACCGACGATACCAAATAAAATAACGGTTAGTGTAAAGCTTTTGATGACGAAACCCTTTTGTGCTTTGATCACCGGTCTCATGGCATTGCTCATTCCGGCTTTGTAGTTCCTGACCATTATTAGCACAATGTGGGGTAACAAAAATGCAATAAGGGTGAAGGTGCCAATCGTATGAATCAAATCCCAAGCCCGGCTTATTTTTGTTTGAAATACGCCCTGGTATGTGAGAACTATACCGGAAATAATTAGCAATAAAGAAACGATCATCAATATATAACCGGTAAAAATATAGTGGTTTACCGGCATGCTTCGGTATATATTCCAATGCCTGAACATATAATACGTGAAAGGTATGATAAACACGAGCCCGATAATGGTGTGGACCAGCACATTAACCTGATTGGTCAGGCTAAAAGGAAGGAGATAGATAAGCAATCCCGTTATGGTTTCAAAAATTAGAATGCCGCTAACAAATTTTAAAAGAGCATGTTCCCATTCCCTTGCTTTATTGAATTTACTCTTATTCCATTTCATGGTTTATTCCGGATTTATTTAAAAAGTATTTAAATATAACTACACACTTATTTGATAATCAAATATCCCGGATAGCAATATCCGCTTAGG
>WGED01000731.1 GCA_015492915.1 Cyclobacteriaceae bacterium | reverse complement strand
GATTTTATTGGTCCAACGCATTTCTGCGTCAATTTGTCATTAAAATCACTTTGGCGTTGAAATTGAACACAAGTGCATCAAATGATATTTTATTAAAAAATTACTAAAATGTCATGAAAATTGGCGAAAATTAAACACTCAATTAACAAATGAACATATGGTAAATCTGATCATCAAAAATCTGAAAGAGATAGAGGAAGGGCCAAGAGCGGTTGTTGAGAGTCTTTGTAAAGAAAAATCCGAATTTTATCAGGAACTTTTCAAGAAGTACAGCAAGGACCTCACACTCGAAGTCATCATCAACAAATCCGCCTCAACCTACACGATCAGCGCATCGCTCGATCTGAAAAGTAAAAAGGTGCTTGTGGCAGAAGAGGACAAAAATGCCGTTAAGGCTGCCACACGTCTGTTCAACGAATTTAAAAAAGTTGTGAAACGACAATATGAGCTTGAACGCAAGGATTATGAGTATAAGCGCAAACGCTGATATTCTTTAACCTTTGCCGAGGAAAGAGATATGAAAAATCATTGATTTTCCATACTCAAAAGACATAAAAAATGCGCCCCGGAATCCGGGGCGCATTTTTTATTCACATTATCTGAGCATTTACCAGTTGAGTATTTTGTAAAAATCAAGCTCTTCCGGGTTGTCAACGTACTCTTTTGCTGCTTCATAATCTGCAGGCTCTATGAAATGCAGGTTATTTTTGATCAGTGTCGTGGCGCCATGGCCTTCGATGTCCACCAATCTCGGGGGAATTTTGCCATCAGGTCCCTGCAAATTTTTAAGATATAATGGCGAGGCCTTGCCGGAGGCGTCCACATATACCATGCAGCTCGATGCTCCCTGCTCATAAAGCTCCCAAACGCCGATGCCGAGCAATGAACAATAAACCAGATCGTAGCCGATAGGGCGCACACAACGAATTTCATATCCAACCTCTACAGGTCTCGATTTTACTTTCAACCTTGTTTTTTTCAATTCGTTTTCAATCATCTCATTGAAAATATGGGCTTTCGACACTTTGCCCAGTTCGGGATGCCCGTGGTCATCGTATGAGAAATTAATGCCCGAATTTTTAATCTCCTCTTCACTCAGTGCATGAAACACTCCCTCCGATACGATAGCGGCTCCATAAGATATACCGAGCAATCTTCTCTTGACCATCGCGGAAATAACAAGGTTGACGATTTTTTTAATCGTGATCTCGGTTTTGTTAAACATTTCGGGAATAACGATCATCGGATAATGACACGCCCCGCCGATACCCGCTGCGAGATGGCCTGCCGAACGACCCATGGCCGAAACTATAAACCAGTTGCCGCTTGTGCGGGCATCTTCATATACTGTATTGCAAATCGCCACACCCGCTTCCTTGGCACTCTGGTACCCGAAGGTAGGCGTGTAATCCGGCAATGGCAGGTCGTTGTCGATGGTCTTGGGCACATGAATATTTTTGAGATCATACCCCTTGTCTTCAATAAATTTGGCGATCCTGTTGGCTGTCGAAGCGGTATCGTCACCACCCACCGTGACCAGGAGCCTGATATTGTTTTCCTTAAAAAGATTGAGGTTAAATCTTTCCTGAAAATCTTCATCCGAAGGCTTGAACCGGCTCATCCTTAATGCTGATCCGCCACGGTTAAAAATATTGTCGGCAAACTGAAAATCTATATCGATCATTTCGGGCTCCTTAGTAAACAAGCCGGAATACCCTCCGTGTAATCCAATGACTCTGTATCCTTTTCTGAGGAACATTTTGGCAACACTGCCGATTACTGTATTCATGCCCGGGGCAGGTCCGCCGCCACAGCATATAGCTATTGCATCTTTCATGTTAATACGGGTTAAATTTTAAAGTACTTCTTAAAAAATTATCAGCGATCTGAAGTCACATTGCACTGAAAATCGCGGCAAAAATAGTCATTTTACATTGAAAAGTAAGCGGCACATTTGCTAAATCATAAAATCCGGGGACTCATCGGAGGACTAAAAACAATTGAGAATTAACAGCGCCGCTGTCTGTCACAGCCTTCAAAATGTAAGTGCCGTTGCGCAAAAAGCCTGTGTCAAAACTGACGGTTGAAAACTTCTTAACAGGGAAAGATTTGATGACTTGCTGGCCCAAAACCGTAAGCACTTCGACACTCACGTCCCGGTTGGATCGGATGTGCAGCCCCGGTGTAGCAGATATGGGATTCGGATAAATTTTAACTTCCAAAACAGGACCCTGGCCTCCGCCATTACTTCCCTCGGGATTCATAAACATCTGCAACCCTCCCCGTACGCCTCCTGCGATCAGGCTCATCGTTGCCTTGCCGTAAAAATCCGCGCCCGTGATCCAGGTATGGTCGTCGAACAGGATAGGCTCCTCGCGACCTGACACTTCATTTTTCATGACAATCCCGACAAAATCCGGTTCCGTATCGATTTGTTCCTGAAAGTCAAAATAAACCCTGGCAGTCTTTGTACTGTTGGCTACAATCAGGTCTGCCTTCCCGTCCATATCAAGGTCGGCGGGAAAAGCGGTGAGTTTAACCCTGAGCCCTGAAAAATCACGCTCAATGCCAAGAAAATCAGGATCTTCCAGCACAAAAGTATTATCACCGGAATTGCGATGGTACTCGAGCGCTCCATTCTTTTTGCCTACCAGCAAATCGGGATTCCCATCCGAATCCACATCAAAAAATGAGGGGGTGTCTCCCGGCTCAAATCGCTCGGGAAGTGTAAACACCTGCCTTTTGTTCACATCAAAAACAAACGGCGATCCCACCCCGGCTTCGTTGAGGATGTACCATCCCGATTCTTTAAAATCCTGATATCTCATGCCTGTATAAATCAGATCAGGGGCATTATCGCCATTCAGATCGGCCATGGCAATCTTGGGATTGATAAGCTTCAGGGATGATAATCCGGCATAATCAGCTTCCTGTACGATGAAAGCCGGCTCCCCGGCACTTCCTTCGTTCCGGATATAAATGATCCTGCCACTGTAATACTCCCCGTTCCAAAAGCCGTTGGCCGCTACCAGGAGATCGGTCGATCCGTCAGCATCAACATCGGCAGCAAAAGGCATGGCGTTTTCACCGAAATCCATCATTTCTCCCTGGAGAAAATCGTCTAACACGAAGCTGAACTCCGGGTGATCATCCCTCCCTTTGTTGTGGTAAACCCAGTTGGAATGAGCGAAATCTATCTTAAAGTTATAATTATCTTCGAAAGAAGGTGTCACTGCCAGATCCTTAACGCCATCATAGTCGAGATCGATAAAATATCCTGCGGGGAAAAGATTGAAATTGGCAGGATGCAGTGAATCGGGAAACATGTTGGAGTAATCGATCATATAAGCACTGTCAATATCACCCCTGTTCTCATAAAAATACAATTCTGTACACTGTTCGTGACCAACCGTCAGGTCCATATCACCATCGCCGTCGGCATCGAATGCCATCAGAGCCTTGCCCCCGGGGTGTTGAACACGCCCGGAAGAGTTGCTGCAGGATTCACCACTGAACTTAAAGTCATTGCAATCGCATTCCTCAAACTGCCCCCAGCGTCTCGTTTCCAGTAAATACTCGAGTGAATCGGCGTGCCCGAAATACTCCATACTCATATTTTTGTTATAGCGGATATACCCCCCGATGGCAAAATTATAAACAAGAATATCCACATCGCCATCCGAATCGATATCGACAATGGCCGGCACATCGGCGCTGTTGACGATCAGGTTGATCTTGCCGGAATAACCTGTGGTGAACAGCGGGTCCGCCACTTTTTTCCATCGTACCGGTTCGCCGTCCCCGGCAATATTTTTGTGTACGATGGTGCCGGCGAGGCCGTATGAGAAAATATCCTTTTTCCCGTCATTATTATAATCGACAAACAGAACCCATCCCCGTTGCAGTGATGGTAAAAGAATGGCTAACTCATTGGCAGGCACAAAATCATTGTCTGCCCTGCGGAATATCTGAAAATTATCGGCGCTCCGATCATAAATTACGAGTTCCTCCGAACCATCGCCATCAAGGTCCATCCTGTTGTATTGTCCCGAATTGAGCCCCCCGCCCCAGGCGAGCCGTGGCGACCGCTCTCCGTTGCTAAACGGTACATCGTATCGCTGCTCCAAAACAACCTGCGCAAAAAGCGGAAATGTGAAAAGCAAAAAAAATACTGCAATAGCGCTGCTCCCTTTTCTCATTTTGATCTTCTGCATCGGACAACCTAATTTTTTCTAAGTAAACAATTATCTTGTGCTTTTAATTCAAGAGGCATGATAATTAAACGAATTTTTTCCGAAATAAATCTATGACAGACAAACTATATCAGCTTTATCTGAAAAGTACAGGTATCAGCACGGATACGAGGACCATCAAACCGGGCAATTTGTTTTTCGCCCTGAGTGGACCTAATTTCAATGCCAATACATTTGCCGAAAAAGCCATAGAATCAGGTGCCGTGGCCGCCGTGGTTGATGATCCCCAATTCACCATCCCGGGCAAAACTTTTCTGGTTGATAACAGCTTAGCGACTTTACAGGACCTCGCCCGGCACCATCGTCGACAGCTCATGATACCTGTGATAGGCATAACGGGCTCTAATGGCAAAACCACAACAAAGGAACTGATCCGCAATGTATTGAACACCAACTTCCGAACATTCGCTACCCGTGGCAACTTCAACAACCACATCGGAGTGCCGCTGAGTGTGCTTTCCATTAAACCGGATCATGAAATTGCAGTGATCGAAATAGGTGCCAATCACATCGGCGAAATAGCCTTCCTCTGTGAAATTGCACAACCGACCCATGGGCTTATCACCAACATCGGGAAAGCCCATACCGGTTTATTCGGCGGTTTTGAAGGAGTATTGAGGGCCAAGAGCGAATTGTATGATTTTTTAATTAAAAATGAAGGGACAATTTTCGTGAACCAAAATCAGGACATTCTCATGAACATGAGTAAGCGCATGAAAAATCCTGTATTTTATCCAAACGAAGGCAGTTATTGCCATGTCGAGCTCGTCAGCGCCGACCCCTGGGCAACCATCAGGTATGAAAACGGGGAGAAAATTGGCACAAAACTCATTGGCAGCTATAATTTCGACAACATAGCCACAGCGTTGTGCGTGGGTAAATTTTTCGGGGTTCCTGCCGATAAAGCCCTTGATGCCGTGGCCTTTTATGAACCGGACAATAATCGCTCACAAGTCATAGAAAAAGGGAGTAATACCATCATATTGGATGCATACAATGCTAATCCGTCATCGATGGAAAAGGCCATCGAGAACCTCGCCATGATGAAAGGGGCCAAAAAGATCGCGATACTGGGGGATATGTTTGAGCTGGGTGACGACACGAAAGCAGAGCATGAAAAAACAGGTATTTTACTCAGGAAGCACCAGATCCATGATGCCCTGTTCTGCGGTGATGCCATGAAATATGCCCAAAAGTCATACGGCGGGGGCCACTATGCTCCTACGAAGGATGAACTCATAAAATACCTGAAATCCCATAAGATCGAAAATGCCCTCATACTCATCAAAGCATCGCGGGGCATGGCGCTGGAAGATGTGGTGGATTATCTATAAAAGTTCACATCATAAAACAATTCTTGTTTTGATTCCTTCGATTAATATTGACCTTGTACTCACCACGTTAACAGAATGAAGTCAAGACCTTAAAAAAAAACTGTTTTCTAAAACGTATAGAATCTGCATTATGCGCTTGCCGATCTGCCCTGATTTGAATTAGCATTTCAGAATAGAGGATTCTCTCCAATTATGACAATTTGAAATGCAATAAATTTTTAATTGCCAGTCGTAATAAAATTATAATTAATGTTGGAAAAGTGACAAAAATACCCTACCTTGTATAAGGTTGCCTTTTTCAGGGCCAAAACACTTTTTACTGCTTTTATAATTAATTCGGTATGGACACTCTGAAAACGGGTTTTCAACACCGCGGTTATTTTTCACGGCATATTGATTCCGATTATCTTTTGCCTCATCATGTGTGTTACAGCTTAAGTACGCCATCCCCAATAAACTTCACAGCGCAAGAGTTCATCACTAACAGATTATCTGGAATATCTTACAAAAAAGTGCCGGCATTGCTGACACAATCCCTGAATCCGAGCACATCCTCTAACATGCCGATAGCAAGGAATGGCCCCTGAGGAATCATTTACGCATTGAAAACCATCCTTTAAACCATTGATTACCAACTAAATCGACAAACCAGCCATGAAAAGAATTACATATTCCTTCATTTTACTTCTAACTACACTATTACTGACACATCACAACGGATGGAGCCAGCAGAAGTACACCTGGACCGGTATTATTTCCACAACATGGAATGAGCCGGGCAACTGGAATCCCAATGGAGTTCCAGGTATTTCGGACACCATTGTCATCAATAAGGGCACTTGCGATTTTTCCGGGGCGGGAACACTCGGGTTTGGCGGGATTTATTTTTCAAATGGAAATATCATTGCGACCGATACGATCCTGCTAAACAGCAAGATGTTATGGACAAACAGCCGCTGGAGCGGGGGTGTGTTGAAAATTGCCCCGGGTTCCACTTTGACATTGGACGACAGGTACACTAAATCTGCTTATAACTGTACCCTGGTCAATGACGGAAAAATAATATGGAATGGTACCGGAAATTTCGAACTGACCAACGGCGCCATTTTAATTAACAACAACCTGATAGAACTGAATAATAATTCATCCCTGGCACGAGGACTTGGGAATACTCCAAAATTCACAAATTCTGCAAGCGGCACGATACGAAAACTAAACCCCAACACAAAAACCATCCTTGGAAATTTCATTGAATTTTACAACGAAGGCCGGGTAGAGGTACAGGAAGGGTTGCTCGAGATACAGTCTCCCGGTGTTTATTCCGGGAGCGTAGAGGTGTTCAACGGGAGCGTGCTGGGACTGGGCCCGGGCAGTCAGACATGGACTTCCACATCCTCCCTGGTTACGAATGGAGCACTGCTGATTCCTTGGACAAATGGGGTTACCGTAATCGATTTTGGCGGGATTCTCGATGTTGCAAAAAAAACAATGGCCTATGGGGGAATAACGAAAATATCGGGTTCACAAATCAATCCGGGAGATTCGCTGATCATTCACAGGGGTACATTCCAGATTGATTCGAATCAAATACAGATACCTGTAATAAGTATTTTGGAAAACGGCAAGCTGGTGGTGAACGCAAAGGTAACTGTTGGGAACCGGCTTGACTGGGCCTATGGAAATATTGAAGGAAACGACACGCTGCACATCCCTGCAAACGTTGCTGCCCGTTTGTACAGCGACAAACCGAAAATATTAAATACTGTCTCCGTGGTTAATGACGGAAAAATTATCTGGGAAGATGCAGGCAATCTGACACTCACTGTCGGAGCCGCCCTTGTCAACCGGAATTTGCTTGAAATAAATAATAATGCTACGATATCCCGTGGTATAGGAGACCTGCCAACCCTCTACAATTTGAGCCAGGGGATTATTAGAAAGGCAAATTCTGCCGGTACTACTGTTTTTGGCGCTGGCTTAAATGTTAACAACGCAGGTCTGATAGATGTACTGTCCGGTACTCTGGAACTGCAGTCAACCGGTGTCTATACCGGAAGGCTGAAAACAGCAGATTCTACCGTATTGAAGTTCACAAACGGAATCCATGATTTTAATCCGGGTTTTTCCCTGGAGGTCGCCGGCGACATGGTGATCACCGGACGCTATCCCCGCCTCAATTTTAATGATAATGTTGTGCTTCCGCCGGGGATAAGTTTACATGATATTGGCGCTATCGGAGGCTCGGGGTTGATAACAGTGACTGATACCATGGTATGGGCAGGTGGAACCTTGCAGGATACAAGCCGCTTCGTGGTTGACAGCACGGGAGTATTGATCCTGACCGGTCAGAATAACAATAAAACTTTGAATGAACGGAATCTCATTAACAGGGGAACGATGTTAGTAAAGGGAGGAAGCCTGAATATTTATAAAAATGCTCAAATCAACAATCATGGGATCATCAGAGTCTTCGATAATGGAAATATATCGGGTTCTGTTTTCGGGGCCCCGTTCACTAATCACGAATCAGGAAGAATAATCGTTTTGCCTGGTGGGGCCAGAATGAACATGGGGGTCATGCACCTGTTTAACCATGGCTACCTCGAGATCAACGAACGCACCATGGAATTTTCCACTAATTATTTCATAGGGCGATTCACCCAACTCGATGGAGAAACAAGGTTGAACAAAGGTAAGGTCATTATTCAGGGAATTAATCTGGATGGCGGCATACTCAGCGGCAGCGGCACTGTACAGGGGGGTCTGACCAATAAAGGGACCATAGATCCCGGTATCGATTCCACTCATTTCGGCTTGATTTACATTGTGGGAAAATATGAACAAGATACTTCCGCCGTATTGAAAATTGACATCGGAGG
>WGED01000730.1 GCA_015492915.1 Cyclobacteriaceae bacterium | reverse complement strand
TGCTTCCAGCTTCCTTCAGATTCCACCTCGCGATGGACACCCTTGCCTTCTGCTAATGGTTGGCGACTATAAACCCCCATAGTGGACTTCCCGCCTGTATTGTCCGACAGGTCACCACCAAGTCTGTTACCATGCACGGCACACTAAAAAAGGGTTGCCCGAAAAGGCAACCCCATGAGTTTTCAATAATTAATGATTTACTGATCCCACCAAACAGGTTGCCAGATCGTAGTTTGTGGTGTATTGGGATTATACAACCGCTCATCTGTAGGATATAAGTAGCGTGATGGAATATTGCTACCTGTTACCGGTGTCAGTACCGGGAATCCTGTCCTTCGATAATCTACCCATGCTTCAGGCTGCAGATACAAAGCAATCCATTTCTGCGTCATAATCTCTTCCATTGTTGGAGGGGTAGTCTGCCATTGAGTCACTTTATCAGCAAGCCAGGTGTCAATTTCGGCATCATAATCATCACTGTAACCACGGTATTTATCCGTATTAACGGTCACAGCAGCAATAAGATGAGCCGTTGCTTTAGGATCATTTCCCTCGCGCTTGTATACCTCAGCGGCCATAAAATGTAATTCGGCAGCAGTAATTATCTCAACCCTTGAAGCCCTTTGTCCATATACCAATCCGCCATAATATACATCCTCGGGATTTGCTTCATAAACGTATACACGGGGATCATTATCAGCAGCCATTGTACCGAATAAAACCGGGTTGTTCCGGATGTCACCTCGTTGATCACTAAACTGATACACCGGATTGTTCTCAGTTGTATTCTCTCCGAAATAAAAGGCCAAATCATCGCCATTATTGATCATGCCAAGATCATTATCCACAATATTTTTTACCTGACTTATGGCAGTAGCCTCATTTACTTCCGACAAATGTAAAGCATACCTCGCCTTAAGCGTATAAGCAGCTTTGATCCATTTATCCGGATTACCACCATAAAAATAATCTCCTTCCACAGGAATCACATTATTGGTTGAAGACAGATTAGTGATAGCGGCATCAAGCAAGCTCTGAATAGCCTGATAAATAGATTCCTGAGAATCATAAACAGGTGTCAGATTGCCTTCGGCACCGGCAAAGGCCTCCGAATAAGGAATATCACCAAATAGATCGGTTGTATTGCCTAATAGAATAGCCATTAATACCTGACCGATCCCTTTATAATGAGGCGCATCATCGCCTGCATTATTAATGAGTATATTGCAGTCCATCATGAAGCCATCATAAAGGGAGCCCCATAAATTATTAATATCAGCTTCTGTAATGTTGTAGTTATTAATAATCTGGGATTGACGAGCTACACCAACAGAGTGTTGTATCCACATGGATGTATATCCGGCAACATCCTGCCCGCCTAAAATATAGGACATTCCTAATTCCACTGAAGGAAGAAGAAGTTTAAGAGGCACTTCCTTAACGGCATCCGGATCGTTATTCAACTCCGGATCGATCCAGTTACAAGAGTTAAAACTCAGCGTAACTGCCGCCAATACCATAAACGATAAATATATTCTCTTTATCATAATTCTATTATTTAAAGTTCTGAGCAATTAAAATCCTACCCTAAGTCCGACAATGTATGACCTTGTACCAGGCATATTAAAGTAGTCAAACCCTTGAGCATTACTTGACCCCAGCAAACTAGTTTCAGGATCAATACCTGTATAATCTGTAGATATCCACAGATTACGACCAGTGAAATACAATTCCAAGTTTTGGAGCCAGTTAACATTACTGATAACATCCCTAAAGTTGTATCCGACAGTCAATTCGCGTAAACGTACCCATCCGGCATCTTCAATGTATGGACTTGACGGGCCCGTGAAGCCGCTACCATAACCATCCCACCATCTCCAGCTTTCATCCAGTTTAACTGTAACAGAATTAGGATCACCCGGACCAGGTACTTCATTGCCCTCACTGTCGTAGTGAACGATCTCACCATTTGCATTGGTATGACCCATTACACCGTTTTCCCAAACATAATCCTCTGTACGATTCTCCGTGTCCTTATGAGCTCCAAAGAAATACAAGGCCCCTTTGGTTCCGTTCCACATCTGACCGCCTTGTTTGATATCTATCAAACCTGAAACGGTAAGTCCTTTAAAACTGAATGTATTTGTAATACCCATTGTCCAATCCGGCTGTACAGAACCCAACAATTTTGTCTGTGGATCCGGCATCGGATGGCCGTACAACACGCTGTTGGGATCGTCTTCGATGATCAAACGTCCTTGGCTATCTCTTAACCAGTCTGTCCCATAGATAGAACGATATCTTTCTCCCGCAACCGCTCTGACCTGAGGCTCGGTAAAACCACCGAGGAACACATTATCAACACCGGGAGCCAACTCATCAACAATTGAATTTGGATTAGCCCAGTTTAAAACAAAATCCCATGTAAAGTTCCTTGATTTTATGATTGTAGCATTCAACAATAATTCAAAGCCGGTAGTTGTCATTGAAGCTGCATTCATATAGCGAGTGCCATACCCCGAAGAAGGCGCCACCGGAACGAATAAAAGAATATCCTCAGTTTTATTGCTGAAATAAGCAGCATCAATGCCGATGCGATTCATGAAGAAATTTAACTCAATACCAATCTCCATGTTAGTAGATGTTTCCGGCATCAAATCCGGGTTGCCCATTGTTCCACTCAATGTGTAACCATTTGTCCCTCTAAAGGGGAAGCTTACACCGCTGGTCCAGCCGTCTCCGGCGCCTGATTGTACAAAATAAGTGGAGGTTCGGTATGGTGAAGGTATGTTAGCGGTAATGGCATAAGACCCTCTTAGCTTACCAAAACTAAGGAAATTGCTGTTTTTCAATCCCCCCAATTCGGTAAAGACAAAACCGACACTTGCTGACGGGTAGAAGAACCCATTATTTTTTTCAGGCAAAGTCGTTGATTCCTCATACCGCCCGGTAAGGTTCAGGAATATCATATCACTAAATGAAAATCCAAAATCACCGTAATAAGCCAACGTTTTATAATCTGATGTACCCTCATACCCTCTGTTATCGGCAGTATTTGCCACATTATAGAAATCAGGGATGATCAATCCATTGGCTTCTGAGGAAGTGGACCGGCTATACCTGTTAAAAAGGTTGCTACCAACCGTAAAGTTTAAGTTGAACTTATCTCCCAGATCCTTATTGAAATTCAGATATATATCCTGGTTAAAATCGCTTGCATAGGTCTGCCCTGAGCTTGAATAACCATCTCTTCTGTCATTTGAATAAATGGCAAAATAGTTTTTGACATAACGTGAATACCAGTCAATACCGACACGGTATGTCAATTTTAGATAATCCGTAATGTCCCAATCAACCTGGCCAAAGCTAATGATCCTGTGGACATCATCACGATAAAGTATTTCATTCGATATCCAGTATGGGTTGTCATATCCTGTCCCGTTTCGATAGGTTCTTTGCCTGCCATCGGGAAATTTCCAGCCGTAAGAATTATCAAATGTCGGTGGTGTTCTTAACAGACCAAGCATGACACCGGATACATTTGATCCCTGCTGAATACGGTCACCTTTGGTATTCATGTAATTCACGCTGCCAGTAACTTTAAGTGATTTAGAAAGTTTTTGTGAAGCATTCAGCTTGAAGGTTGCTCTGTTAAATTCGTTATTCGGCACAATCCCCTTGGTTGACTCATTTGATGCAGAAAAGAAAAAGGTGCTTACATCATTTCCTCCCGACATATTAATTGAGTTCCTGTATGAAACGCCAGTCTGAAAATATTCATAGCGGTCATACGGCATCACTTTTTGATTCGATGCAAAAGGACTGCTCATACCGACAATACGTCCATTTGGATCCCAGTACTTGATGTAATCCTCCATAGGTGTTGTAGCACCACGATAGTAAAGGTCACCAGGTACATAATTTGGATCTTTTGTATACCTGAGAGTATCAATCAGTGGTCCCCACGAAATAGCATTGTACAATGTCTGGTCAGGATCGAAGTACGAACTTCTCCTTAAACCAAAACTCTCAAGGAGTTTGGCATATTCAACCGATCCTTGAGCATATTTATCCTGGATGGGCACCTTGTGTGAAATTTTGTCAAAAGCAACAGATGACGAGAAATTGACACTTAATCCTTTCTTTTTGGCGCCTTTTTTCGTGGTGATCAGCACAACGCCATTGGCAGCCCGCATACCATAAAGAACCGTCGCTGCTCCTCCCTTCAATACTGAAATGTTTTCAATGTCTTCGGGGTTCAGGTCAATGGATCTGTCCGATAATGCAACACCTGCAACTCCACCGGCACCTCCGCCTGATCGAATTGGAATACCATCCACAACAAACAGTGGCTGGTTGTTGCCGAGAATTGATGAAGAACCACGGATTTCAATAAAAGTCGAACCCCCGGCAGCTCCAGTCGAACTGTTGATCCTGACACCAGCAATCTTACCACTTAATGCATTGATTACATTAGAAGTATTCGATTTGTTGATCTCCTCAGAACCAACCTCCTGGACGGAATATCCAAGTGCTCTCTTCTCTCTTGAAATACCCAAAGCAGTTACAACCACTTCGGTCAATTGCTTGACATCCGTAACCATGGCCACATCAATGACCGACTGGTTCCCGACTGTTATCTCCTCAGTGGCATAGCCGATAAAAGAGAAAACAAGTACAGCATCCTCACCGGGAACATCAATTGTGTACCTGCCTTCAACATCTGTGGCAGTACCACTACTTGTTCCCTTAACAACAACATTAACTCCGGGTATCGGAGAACCATCCTCTTCGGCAGTGACTGTTCCGGTCACTGTCCTTTGGGCCCATGATGGAGATAACCCCACCATAGAAAC
>WGED01000729.1 GCA_015492915.1 Cyclobacteriaceae bacterium | reverse complement strand
CTTCAGGGTGAAGCAAAAAAATTGACCATAATTGTACTTAACAAGGAATTAATTAGATCGGCATTAGAAAAGCCGGGGATTTCAGCCTGAAAATCCCTCCGGGGAGGGATAAGAAACAAACGTTTTTATTAACTTATCGTGAAAAGAATTTTCTTAAACCGCATTTTTCTTACTTCATATCCCGATTCCAAACGACATGGGACAAAAAGACTATTATTTCAAAAAGAAATTTTAAGTATTGGTCAAACTTCTTATTTTTATACAAACTTAACCGTACGATCATGAACGAAAAACAATGGGCGCTGTTGTGCCACCTCTCAGGCCTCTCAGGTTACATAATACCTTTTGGAAATATCATCGTACCGATCATCATCTGGTCCCTCAAAAAGGAGGAGATGCCCATGGTCAATGAACATGGCAAAGAGGTGATCAACTTTCAGATATCCTTTACAATCTGGATCATTATAGCCTCGATCCTCACTTTTGTACTGATCGGGTTGCCGATCCTGATCGCTCTGATAATAGGTCAGATAGTGCTGGTGATCATTGCTGCCATCAAGGCTGACAAGGGTGAGTTGTACCATTATCCGCTTAGCATTCAATTTATTAAGTAAAAATCTTTGATTTCTCATGGCTGGGTTTCGGCATGCTATGAGAAAAAAAGACATAAAAAAAACCCTGGTGGTCTCGTCAGGGTTCTTTGTGATATCTCTGAAACTACAACTGGGGCCCGGCTTTCACCAGATTTTTACCCTGTTCGTTGTCAGTATATTTTTCAAAGTTTTTGATAAACCTTGCGGCCAGATCCCTGGCTTTTTCATCCCATTCTTTAGGATCGGCATAGGTATCGCGCGGATCAAGGATATTCGGATCAACGTCATGCAGCTCCGTCGGAATCTCAAGATTGAAAACCGGCAAATTTTTGGTCGGAGCCTTATCAATTGAACCATCGAGAATGGCATTGATGATAGCCCGAGTGTCCTTGATCGAAATCCTCTTACCGGTACCATTCCAGCCGGTATTTACCAGATAGGCTTTGGCGCCGTGTTTATCCATTTTCTTTACCAACTCTTCGCCGTATTTTGTCGGATGCAACGAGAGAAATGCCGCACCAAAACACGCTGAGAATGTCGGCTGCGGTGTAGTAACTCCGCGCTCCGTCCCCGCAAGTTTGGCTGTGAAACCGGAGAGAAAATGGTATTGTGTCTGATCGTGGGTTAGCTTGGCTACCGGAGGCATGACGCCGAAGGCATCCGCTGTGAGAAAAATAACTTTAGTGGCATGACCGGCTTTTGAAACCGGTTTAACGATATTCTCAATATGGTATATGGGATAAGAAACCCTTGTGTTTTGAGTCACCGATCCGTCGGTAAAGTCAATTTTACCATCCTCATCCACCGTCACGTTCTCAAGCAAAGCATCGCGTTTGATGGCATGATAAATATCCGGTTCCGCTTCAGGATCAAGGTTGATGACTTTGGCATAACAACCTCCTTCAAAATTGAAAATACCGTCATCATCCCAACCGTGCTCGTCATCACCGATCAGGAGTCTGTTGGGATCTGTCGACAAAGTCGTTTTGCCGGTACCGGACAAGCCGAAGAAAATGGCCACATCACCATCTTTGCCCACATTAGCAGAACAATGCATCGAAGCAATCCCTTTGAGTGGGAGGTAATAGTTCATCATGGCAAACATGCCTTTTTTCATCTCGCCGCCATACCACGTGCCGCCGATCACCTGCATTTTCTCCGTGAGGTTAAAGGCGATGAATGTCTCCGAATTGAGGCCGTGTTTTTTATAATCTTTGTCGCTGGTCTTTGATCCGTTCATCACGACAAAATCGGGCTCCCCGTAATTTTCAAGCTCTTCGTCCGTTGGCCGGATAAACATATTCTTTACGAAATGTGCCTGCCAGGCCACCTCCATGATAAAGCGCACTTTAAGTCTGGTGTCTTCATTGGCACCACAGAAAGTATCAACGACAAAAAGTCTCTTGCCCGAAAGCTGATTTACTACAAGCTTTTTCAGGTCTTTCCACACTTCTGTCGAAATGGGCTTATTGTCATTAGGAGATTTATCAGATGTCCACCAGAAGTTATCTTTGGTCGCATCATCTTTTACGATCCATTTATCCTTAGGCGAACGTCCGGTGTAAATACCTGTCATCACGTTTACAGCTCCAAGCTCGGTCACCTGCCCCTTTTCATATCCTTCTAAATCAGGTCTTGTTTCTTCTTCAAACAATTGGTCGTAGGAGGGATTATACACGATTTCAGTAACGCCAGTGATCCCGTACTTTTCTAATTGCTCTTTTGTGATCATAGTGTGAATTTTAATAATGGAAAATTGGTTTTTGAAAGTTCCGGCCTTTAGTAAAGGCCTTGTAAAGGTATGATTTGCTCTTCCTTAATCTGATGACAAATATCATAAATGAGATTCAATTTTCTTAAGAGATTGGCTATTTATTGTATTTTTTCAAATTTCTTATTTAAATGATAGATCTATTGAAATTTTCATAAACGCTCGGATAACTCCAGCCACCTGTTCTCTTTCGCTTCCATGGTTTCTGCCAGTTGTTCTAACTCCCGTGATAATTTCATTAATTCCTCATGACCCTGCGAACCGGCATTCATTTGTGCAAGCAATTCCTGCTTTTTCTCTTCAAGCTCCCCGATCTCCACTTCCAGGGATTCGAGTTCACGCATTTCTTTATAGGTCAGTTTTTGCCTGATGGTTTTTGCCTCCGGTTGTTTAATAACGGTATCGGTTTTCCTCTCCTTTTTTATGCGTTGCCCGGCTTGCTTTACCCGATGGTTTTTATAATCAGAATAATTGCCCGGAAAGTCATGGATCATACCTTTTCCTTCAAATACGAAAAGGTGATTTGTAAGCTTATCCATAAAATAACGATCATGAGAAACGATCATAATCGTACCCTCAAATGCCAACAGATAGTCCTCAAGCACGTTGAGCGTCAGTATGTCCAGATCATTGGTAGGCTCGTCGAGAATCAGAAAATTGGGCGCCTTGATCAATACGCGAAGCAGTTGCAGCCTTCTTTTCTCTCCACCGCTGAGTTTTGAAACAGGTGTATGGTGCATGTCGTGTGGAAATAAAAAATGATTGAGAAACTGCGCTGCCGATATATAAGCCCCGTCAGCCAGCTTTATGACTTCGGCCACTTCCTTTACCACATCGATCACCTTCATATCTTCTGGCCAGTTTGGCGGTTCCTGCCTGTAATACCCGAAATGGGTTGTCTCACCAATAACCACCTCGCCATGATCAGGCATTAAATCCCCTGTTATGATATTGAGCAAAGTGGTTTTGCCTACGCCGTTTTTGCCCACCACACCGATCCTGTCTCTTTTTTTAAAGGTATAGCTGAAACGGTCTATGAATTTTTCACCATTAAACGACAAACTGATATCATAAAGCTCGAGTATTTTTTTGCCCTGTCGCCTGGTGCTCACGCGAAGGGTCATAGCGTCCTCTTCTATGGATTTATCGGCTTTTTCCATGAGCTCGTGCACGGCATCGACCCTATATTTCGCTTTGGTTCCCCTGGCCCTGGGCATTCTCTTCAACCAGTCAAGCTCTTTGACCAATAGATTTTTTGCCTTGGCTATTTCAGCATTTTCCTTTGCCTTTCGTTCCGCCTTTTTTTCCAGATAAAATGAGTAATTACCTTTATAGGTATATAATCCGGTATTGTCGATCTCAATGATCTCATTGGTGATCTCTTCGAGAAAATACCGGTCGTGCGTCACCAGCAGTAATGAAAGGTTTTGCGTTGACAGATGTTTTTCAAGCCATTCGATTACCTCGATATCCAGATGGTTGGTGGGCTCGTCGAGGATGAGGAAATCAGGTTTGCTGACCAGCATCGCTGCAAGCGCAACCCTTTTGCGCTGCCCCCCGGAAAGTTCGTCAGTATAGGCCCCGAGGTCATGGAGCCCCAGCTTGCCAAGAATTTGCTTGATCTGCGCCTCATATTCCCAGGCCCCCAGCGCATCCATCTTAATCACAAGTTGTACGTACTCTCTGCCTGATAAATCGTTTTGATGATTTTCCAGAAAAGCCTCATACGCGCTGATGGTTGCCAGCAATTCATTGTCAATACTGAAAATATAATCCCTGATAGTAAGGTGTCTGCCGAAATCCGGGTTCTGCGGCAAATAGCCAACCCTGATTCCTTTCCTGAATATCACCCTGCCGCTGTCAGGCGACTCTGCTCCGGCAATTATCCTGAGCAGGGTGGACTTGCCCGAACCGTTTTTGCCCACGAGCGCCACCTTCTGCCCCTGATCAATGCCAAAAGTGATATCATTGAATAAGGGCTTCTCGTGATAGCTTTTTGAAAGTTTTTCTACTGACAGATAATTCATTATTCACTTTCCTTTTCCTTGTCTTTTTCTTCCTCATCGCCTGCCTTGCCCACTTTATCCCAAAATCCCGACCATGCCTTTTTTATCTCTTTGGCAGTGTTTTTAGCCAGTTTTTCAGCTTTCTCAAATGTCTCCTTGTTTTCTTCCCTGATTTTTTTCAATTCTTCATTGAGTTCATTCCTCGATTTTTTCAATTCTGCGATACGGGCATTAACTTCCTTTTTTACATCTTCTTTGGAAATATCAGACTCTTCGAGCAAGTTGTCGATGGCCTCCGACAGCTCTCTGATCATTTTTTTGGTTTTTGATTCCTTGTTTTCCATTGGTGATTCGTTTATGAGAAAAACACTATTTCCCGTTACAGATAGGACATGACAGGCCACTTATCACAAATCTCACTTATATTTGTGAAAAAAAATAAAAGTGAGAAGAATTATTTCCAGGCTGTTTATCGCTATTATAATATTCGGTGTTCTCGGATGCGCCTCGTCAAATAAAGTTAAAAAGAGGCGTCAGCCGAAAAGAGGCCCGATCCCCTGCCCGGTCAAAGACTGCTGACCACAGTCAGTTTTTATAATGAAATCATGGCACTTCGACAAACAATATATACTTTTGTGCGCTTATATTGTAATAAGCAAATTCACCGGGGTCAGAAAAATGTTTTTACAGAAAAACAGCTTTAAACTCATGATTTACATGACCCTTTTATTAGCAGCAATAAAAGTAACACAATGAAGAAGATCATTATTGCCATTGACGGCAATTCGGGTTGTGGCAAAAGCACCACCGCAAAAGCACTGGCCAAAAAGCTACACTATATTTATATCGATACAGGTGCCATGTACAGGGCCGTAACACTTTTTTTTATCGAGCATGACATCGACCTGAATAATGAAGAAGACGTGAAGAATGCCCTTGCACAAATTGACATTTCATTTAAATACAACGAAGAGACCGGGCACAACGATACCTATTTAAACGGAAAGAATGTTGAACGTGAAATCCGGCAAATGGAGGTTTCCAATCTCGTAAGTCCCGTTAGCGAGATCCCCGCTGTGCGACGTAAACTCCAGGAACAACAGCGCCGACTCGGCGAGGACAAAGGTGTAGTGATGGACGGGCGCGATATAGGCACCGTTGTTTTCCCGGATGCGGATCTTAAAATCTTCATGACTGCCGATCTTGAAGTCCGTGCAGAACGACGGCGCAAAGAAATGCATGAAAAAGGCATGAATGTCGAACTAAATGAAGTGATCGCAAATCTGAAAGAGCGCGATCGCATCGACTCATCCAGGGCTGACAGCCCGCTGAAAAAGGCCGACGATGCCATAGTCGTTGATACAAGTCACCTCACCTTTGACGAACAGGTAAACAAAATCCTTGAGTTGGCGGAAGAAAAGATGAAAGCATAATAATGGAGATCATTATCGATAAAAATTCGGGATATTGCTTTGGTGTGGAGTTTGCCATACAAATGGCTGAGGACGAACTCGAACAGGAAAACCACCTGTATTGCCTTGGTGATATAGTTCATAATGATATGGAGGTGAAAAGGCTCCATAAAAAAGGCCTGAAAATCATAAACCGTGAACAGCTCAAAGACCTCCATGACTGTAAAGTGCTGATCCGGGCACATGGCGAGCCTCCCGAGACCTATGAGATTGCACTCAAAAATAATATTGAACTCATCGATGCCTCCTGCCCCGTCGTGTTAAAACTCCAAAACAGAGTAAGGCATGCCTATGACAAAATGAAGCAAAACGATGGGCAGATCGTCATTTATGGTAAGACAGGCCATGCAGAAGTCATCGGACTGGCAGGCCAAACAGAAAATGAAGCCATTATCATAACAGGTGAAGATGACCTGAATAAAATAGATTATTCCCGCCCTACTATCCTCTTTAGCCAGACCACAAAAAGCACCAAAGGATTTTACAACCTTAAATCCAGGATCGAAAAGAACTACTCAACACAAGATGACAATCAATCCCCCAAATCCTTCGAAGCCCATGACAGTATTTGCAGGCAGGTTTCGAACCGCGAACCAAAGATGAAAACTTTTGCACTGGAACATGATGTGGTTATATTTGTGAGCAGTCATAAAAGTTCCAATGGGAAAGCACTGTACCAAGTCTGTAAAAACCACAACAACCGTAGTTATTTCATTGAAAATTCTTCAGAATTGAACCCCAAATGGTTCAGGGAAGAAGATAAAGTAGGTATTTGCGGCGCCACCTCCACCCCAATGTGGCTGATGGAAAAAGTGGCCGAAAGCATCTTGAAACTTGAAATAAAACCACATTAATTATATAAAATAGTGA
>WGED01000728.1 GCA_015492915.1 Cyclobacteriaceae bacterium | reverse complement strand
TCACGAAATTCCGTATCGCACTTATCTTTGCGATACCCGTTTTCCGTTCAGTGATTGCCTTTACGGAATCCTTCAGGAAATTGTATTGCTTTGTGATTTTATAAAAATTCTCACTTTCAATCAGCCCTTCCTCAAATTTGGGCCATGTGGTAAGAAAATTTTCATTTACCCTACCCGGAACAATAATAGCTTCAAGTTCAAATTCTATCCGTGTTATAAAATTTCTCTTTTCGGGCATAAACGGTTCACTTTTCATGGCAGGCACATTGCGTATCATCCAATGAAAGAAGGTCGCGCTAATGCCCCCGCGTTCAGTTACCTGTTTGCTGTTGGCACTTGTCAGAGGGACGAAGCCGCCATATAAAATTTTGTATTTGAAATTATTGGGGACCCGGAGGTTATACTCACTATGCATGACGGGAACCGATGTCTGGAAATACCAGGGCACCAAATTGAACAGGTCATCGATTTCAATTTTGTAAGAATACTCTATAATGGAGCCTTCCCTTACATCCGGAAATGATATTTTCATTATCCTGTTGCTGGAAGTCACTTTTTCATCAAAAATCATTGATTTGTCCACTTCCGATTCGACAAGATTGCCATTTTCAAGATTATAGGTTGCCCCTTTGAATCGCATAACCGGGGTCTTGGTATGATGAGGTATTTCGATATTACCGTAGGAGAAGCCCTGGCTGTTAATGATCTTGATGCGAACGTGCATTTCAAGCGCCAGTTTTGATGTTGCATAATTAATGTAAGCATTGCCCCAGTCGAATATATATACGGCAGCAGCAGATGAATCGCGATCGTAAATGGTCATCTCGAGGTTTTTCATATCAATATCACCGAATTTTTTAGGTGATTTTATAGGTGCCCCCAGGGTGACAGTGAAACTTACCGTTGCGGCAAACAGAAATAAAAAGAGTATTGACTTTTTCATGACGAGAGGGTTTATGGGTTCGCTTTAAAAAGTTTTTGTTTTTCTATTATAATTAACTATTCATTTGGGATGCTTGTATTTCTCAGGATACAGGCAGGATCAATAAAAATAACAGTGTTTTATCAAAACCTGATACCAGTTTAACTTTGTGAAAATTATAAAATCAACTACTAAAAAATCACAACTTTACTTCAAAATCATTTCACATCTCCGTGCAACAAATGTTCCGCTCGGGAAATCCTCAATGTTTGCTCATTCAATGTATTTATTCAATGGCAAAAAATCAATATGGCAACCCTTTGCAGGCTTCACTCTCTCTAACTGTTGGTGTAAGATTTCTTGAATGCTTGAAAGAAATTTAAGAAATGGTCTTATTTCCATGACTTTCTTCACCATGAAAAAACAACCAATTTTTGTCCGACTACCAGTTAGCCGCTTTCCATATTTTGTGATACTGCATACATGTACTATTATTATAATCCCCTCATTTACTGCATTCGCCGACAGAAAAAATTAATTCCGGTTACCTGATACCGTTGGCATGGGTATGAAGAGGTTTTGTGTAACTTAGTGCTGAAAGTCTGCGATACAGATAAAACCATAATAACCGGCTAATACTCTGAAAATGGAATTGAACATTCTTAAAGACATTGTCATTATTTTTTTCCTCTCCACTTTCGTGAACTTTGTTTTTACGAAAATCAGGATTCCCACCATTATCGGTTATCTGCTCACAGGCATCATTGCCGGTCCACATGCACTGGCACTGATCCATTCTTCCGGACAAATCGAATTAATGGCTGAGATCGGTATTATCCTGCTGTTGTTTTCAATAGGTCTGGAGTTTTCCCTTCACCATCTGCTCAAGATCCGGAGAATCGTTTTCTGGGGAGGTTTGCTACAGCTTTCGGCCACTACGGCCATTACGATGTTCATTGTCAGGTTTTTCGATATCGCCTGGCCGACAGCCTTGTTTATCGGCCTCATCACAGCCCTGAGTAGTACGGCTGTGGTACTGAAAATACTGCAGGAACGGTCCGAGATCACTTCCAACTATGGGCGAACGGTCCTCGGCATCCTGATCTTTCAGGACGTCATCCTCGTGCCGCTACTGCTCTTTGTACCGTTATTTGCAGATGGATCAAACGATATAGCCTCCGAGGGATTTTGGCTCATATTAAAAGCGATATTCATCATAGGGCTGGTGTATGTCGGCAACAAATGGCTGATGCCGAAAATCCTGCATTGGATCGCACTGACTAAAAACCAGGAACTGTTTTTTATGAGCATCCTGCTCATCTGTCTGGCTATTGCTTTGCTGACCTCAGAATTGGGCATGTCGCTCGCCCTGGGAGCCTTCCTGGCAGGGCTAATGATCTCCGAGTCGGAATACAGCCACAATGTTTTCGGCAATATCATTCCGTTCAAAGATCTGTTTACAAGCTTCTTCTTTGTCTCCATCGGCATGCTCCTCAATTTGAATTTCATTGCTGAAAATGCCCTGATTGTCATAGCAACAGTCATACTGGTCATCTTCCTGAAAATGACTATCGGAATGATTTGCGCATTTATCCTTGGCCATACTCTCAAGGGCACCATCCTCGTCGGACTGGCTATCAGCCAGGTAGGGGAATTCTCGTTCATTCTGGCCGAACTGGGTTTGGATCATTCGATCATCTCACCGTTTTATTTCCAGTTATTTCTCTCGACCGCCATCATCACCATGGCCTTGTCGCCTTTTCTGATACAACTGGCCTCCCCTTTAGCTGACCGGATTCTCAAGCTGCCTGTTCCCGGCGTATTGGCAGACGGCCTTTTTCCATTAAAACAAATTGCCATCCCCCAATTAAAGAATCACCTCGTACTGATCGGCAAAGATTCCCGCGCCCTCAACCTCTCTGTGATGGCCAAATACATGAAAATGCCATATATTTCCATCGTATTCGACCCGGCCATTGCACGGGAGAGGCAGGAGAAAGGTGAGACGGTCATTTACGGGGACGCGGTAAACGAACCCATTTTGCGCAAGGCCCAAGTCGGGCATGCCCAGGTCGTAATCATTTCCATCGGCGATCTGATACCTGCCATGGTGGTAACCGAAAAAGTGCGAATACTCAATAAACACGCGGAAATTCTCGTACGTACACGATACGTAGAGGATATCGAGGAGTTGTACAAACTCGGCGCTAACCAGGTGGTGCCCGAAGAATTTGAAACGGCCATCGACCTGTTCGAACGAGTGATGAAAAAATACCTTATTCCCCAAAAGGAAATCGATATTGCGATAGAAAAAATCAGAGAGGATAATTACGGGATATTCAGGGAGAAAGGGCCGGAATCGGAATTTTCGATAAAAACACATTTCCCCAACATCGAAATTAAAGCGCTGAATATAGATGCGGATTCTTCTCTTGTTGACAAATCCCTTGCTGAATTGGACTTCCGTAAAGTATTCGGGGTTACAGTTGTTGCATTGAAAAGAAAAGAAGAGATCATCGAACATCCCGGCTCGGAAGAAACCCTGAAAAAAGGCGATATAGCTTATGTGTTAGGCAAGTCCGAGCAAATTGCCAAAGCTTTCGAATTGTTTTATCCTTATGATGCTGGTGACAGCACAGACCGATCTGCAGAAAATTGAGTATGAGTTTTTAATGATTATTTTACTCCATTTGTGCCAAGGGGTTTTCGACCCCAGCATCGGAGCAACTGCTCATGAGAAAATGCCCATTTTTCCATCCCAAAATTCTCACCAGGATTTTGTTATGAGAGTTTAAAGTACAACTTGTCCCGCCAGAGCGGTAAGAAAATCAGCACGTTTGATGAGGAGGCATAATGCACTTTTATGGTGACGAGTCAAACGTGAACGAAGTGGCTGATTTTGACGGAGTATTAAGTCAAGAATAAAATGATGCCGGGTGTAGTTTGCAACTACACACTGATATTTCCAAACGGTTATTATGC
>WGED01000727.1 GCA_015492915.1 Cyclobacteriaceae bacterium | reverse complement strand
GTATAAACCAATATATGTTTGAATCGATATGGATGAATATTCATGGTTTGCTATACGATAGAAAAAAAAATTATATAAACTTTGTCAAAGCCTCGAAAAGGTATTTCAAAAATAAATTCCGCTTTGTGATGACACCGGATAAACTGGATGTTGCCTATCCTACTTTACTCGATCATTCTGGTGGTGTCTTTAATAAGATTGCTCCGATGAGTCTCGTGACTGGATCACGTTACCCACACGAACTAGTCGGGAACGGAAAGAATCAAATTTTTAAAATCGAGATACCTTCGCGCGTTGTCAACAAACGCGATATTCTCGTTTTAGAAAAATGCATTGAAAAATTTGCTCCCGATATACTCGTGGTCAGCCATTTCGACAGTGAAAGCACACTGATGTTGCTATCGCGTTGCGTGCGAAGCTTGGAACGTGTAAAAATACGTAAAGCCGGCAGCTTTACCTTACCGATGGTCTTGTTGACTTCAATGCGAGGTAGCGATTGGGAGCTGATCTCTCTCGGTGATGCTTCCCGGTATTATAATTCCGTAGGTTCACTGTTCGATGAGTCCATGATTAAAGATACCAGCTATCCAATTCACTCCTTTTTTGATCATTATAAAAAGGAACATGTCGGCGAGGGCATCACGGATATATCTTCTGATGCCGAAGAAATTATCGTCGGATCAGGGGCAAGTTTGCAGTCGGATAATTTTATCGAAATTAATGCATGCTATCCAAATAAACCCGGAAGTCTCGCCAACTATCTTGCCCAGCTTGCCGGGATCAGGTTTGGTGTTGCCAGCGATTTGTCACCGGGGAGTCTTCAGAAGCATCATGCCAGCTCAAACAGTGAGGAAAACCCGGATTTTTCGAAATTACGTACCTATTGGGCAAAAGCACGTGGGGGCTCGAATAAAGATGCTGACAAAGTTTTTTTTCCCAGCTTTCAGCTTCTTCGAAATATCCTGCTTGACTCCAAACAGAATGGTTTTGTCCTGACCGGATATGCCGCGCTCGTACCGATTGATGAAAACAAATTCGACGCCATCGCAGAGCAAGGAACGGATCAAAAGAAATTTATTTCCAGAATCCATGTGATGGATGGCAAAACCTATATTGAACGCATTGAAGATAAACAGCACTATTTATACAATAGTCCGGAACACCGTGTCAATCATGATGAGATGCTTAAAAGGTTTCCTGAACCAAAATCCCCAGGTGTTCCAGATGTCATCGGACAGCTTGTGGGAAACGATGTCGAAAAACATAATACGATTGATGAATTTTATTGCTCTCTCACTGATGATACTCATTGTACTGAGAATGTTGATAACAGCGATAAAGGTAATAAGAGAGGCAAAGGCAGTAGGTATGGGCGATATGTATGCCCCGGCGTAGCCGGATGCAGGATATCTGCATATCAAAATTGGGTCATGGCGAGCAATGATTTACGAATTCGTAAATATGTGAGTCTCCCTCGTGGGAAAGCGGAAGGACATGATAAATTATTGCATGCACGAAATTATCATTGTTGTCCGGATATTCAAAATGCGCACCCCGAAGATTTGCCGAATGCAAAATCGCCGTTTGCCAGGGTTTTCTTTTGTTGCCAGTCAGATAATAAACCCGGTCAAATTGCTATAGTTTTGAATGCCGTTCTATTCAGATTGCTATACAAAAAATTAGATCAAAGCGGTTCGTCCTGTGAGAAATCTTCTGGTCAGGGAGAGGCCCGAGGAGTTGGCGAAAATACTCATGAGCGAAAAATCGATAAGAACTGGACAGTGAATATTAATTATTTCAAGGACGTTACGTGTCTGAATACTTATTTCTCGATGAACAGGATTTTCGGAACCCTTGAGAAGAGAAAAGCCAATGCAAACAACTCTGAACAGACCGCTTTTAATTTCCCTGCACATTTAATTCGCATCGTACCGATCGGCTCTATCGATTCTATGAGGCAATGGTATTATTACGCAAAGGCTTTGTATGATTTTCTAAGCGAATACGATAGTCAGCATACGTACCACTTTTATTGGGTGGATGAGGAAAGAAAAAGCCATAATTGTGAGGATATACCAGGATTTAGTATTGAAGACGGTGTGAGAAAAAATGTTCCTAATATTATCGTTATCAAAAGAAATCGAGATAACAAAACAGAACGAGGCGAAGTATCATTGAATAAAAACACGTCTGGCGAAAATATGTGTGAATACTGCCACGTACAACCGCGCGATCAGGATTGCCAAAAATTCCGTGTATGGATTTAGCTTGTGTGTACGGTCTGGTGAAAACCATACGTCATGCGTGACTTCCCGCGACTTACTGGTAGGCTTCGCCAACTCGGCCATCTGGGGGTTGCACCCTTTGGATAATCTGTGTATATTGCTTCAGCATACATACGAGAGTACTTCGACTGTCTCGAGCGGGTTGACGTGCGTTAGGGCAGGAGCGGCGCAACGCTTAAAAGGGATTTCAGCATTGGACTTCTTCGAGTTATATCATGAGCATGAAGAACAAATTCACTGATCATCTCAAATCTCCACTTACGGAATGGACGATCGAATACCGTGTACATGCAACTCGACGTATGTTCCAACGTGATATTGATGAAGCGGATATTCTGTCGCTTCTTGAGACCGGCATAGTAATTGACGAGTACTCAAAAGACTATCCTTTGCCAAGCGTATTAGTGAATGGACGTGGCCGGAATGCTCGCGCGCTGCACGCAGTGGTCGGGATAGATTCTCAATCACATCGATTATATTTGATAACCACGTATGAACCGGATCCCGATAAGTGGGACAACGACTTTAGCAGGAGGACAAGCCAATGAAATGTGCCATTTGCCGGAACGGCGAAACCTCAGCAGGACGAATCTCAGTCTTGCTTGAAAATGGAGAAACAACGCTTGTGTTCAAGAATGTACCGGCTCAAATTTGCGAAAACTGTGGCGAGGAGTATCTGACTTCAGCCACGAATAATGACTTACTTAAGGAAGCCAAAGAAGCCGTAGCGCGTGGAGTAGACTTTGAAATGCTTCGCTATGCTGCATGAACTGAAACCACCCAGAGAATCTTTCCAATGGCGAACAAACGGATATTCTCTCTGACTGGAAATCGTGCATTTCACGGTTTCTACCTCGGATGCCATAATGACGAAGAGTTCGCTACGGATCGCGGCAGCGCCTGCTGCTATACTCGTGTGCTAAAACCTGCTCAACCCTCACGATTTGAGGAAGAGCCCATTTCATTAACCTGACGCTGCCGATAGAACGTGATTTCAGGATTTTGAGCACTATCGTAAATTTTATGTTAAGTTAAGTGGCTATGAGTGGCATCGCCCTGCATCGGCAGGAGTTCCCGTGCACATTTGAACTCGCAGGCGTTCGGGTAATTGTAATAAAAGAGGTCGCATTGAGTCTACAAAGAAAAAAAAGATTTCCGGGCGGGTCAAAATCACGTGTGAATCGTGCTGGAAAGGCTGTGCGTGATAATACCGCAGATGCTGATGACCATTTGGTTATTGAAGAATGGAGGGCGGCTCATCGTGCTGTCCTGAATACCTTTCAGGCAATTCTGCGTAATCGCACACGTGGCACCAACATCACAGTTGCTCAACGCCACAAGAGGCGATCAACAATATTTGACAAGTTACTGCGCTTTCCAGAGATGCAGTTGGCAAGAATGGATGATGTAGCTGGATGTCGCCTGATCTTCCAAGATATTGATTCTTTGAAAAAGTTCAGAAAAAACTTCCATGAAGCTCGATTTTATCATAAAAGAAAGAATGATCCAGAAAAATACAACTATATAGATCGCCCGAAAAAGACTGGTTATAGGGGAATACATGATATCTATTCGTATGACGTGAATTCTGAATCCGGGTGGCACCTGAAAGGCCTTCTTGTTGAAATCCAGTATCGAACCACTGTACAGCATGCATGGGCTACCGCTGTAGAGGTAATCGGATTTATTACAGAAAATCAGCCAAAGTTTGAAAAAGGTGATAACCGTTATAACCACGCAATGGCTCTGGCGTCTGAAATATTGGCTAGGGCTTGTGAAGAAGAAAAAGGCCCGTTTCCTGAAAAGAGTAATATCGAACTAGTTCAAGAGTTCTTGGCTATTGATAAGGAGTTGGGCCTCCTGAATATGCTGAGAAGTCTAAACAAAGTCAGTGCTGATGTTAGCGAAAATCGCAACTATATTCTTATTTTTCATGAATCTGGCGGGCTGGAGGTAAAGACGTATCGTAGTGCTACCGAAGCTTTGGCGGCACTTTTTGAGCTGGAAAAAGAATTGCCGGAAACTGATATAGTGTTGGTAAAAGCGGATACTTCAGAAGAAGTGCGCTTTGCATTCAAAAACTATTTTTCGGATGCACAAGATTTTATTCGTTTAGTAGAGGATGGCTGTCATAAGCTATCAGGAAAGGAGCAAATACGTTCGAAGCGCCGAACAAGACGCTCTAGCGGCTGTCTCTTATAC
>WGED01000726.1 GCA_015492915.1 Cyclobacteriaceae bacterium | reverse complement strand
GTCACTGCACCTGTCCTGCTTCGATGTGAATTCGATATTATGCCCCCACCAGGGTTCGAACCTGGAACCGTCGGATTAGAAGTCCGATGCTCTATCCTGTTGAGCTATGGGGGCACGCTTTTACCTATAGCTCCTGTAAGAATGCACCAATTAATAAAAGCATGAATCCCATGAACAGGAATACAACACCCATAAAGACATCGATGAACGTTTCCTGCTCGTTAAATATCGAAAAACCAACCAGTAAGCAAATTAAACCGATTATTAGAAGTCCCATATATACTCCCTTATTATACTCCACACATTCCTTCGCACTCATCATCCCATAGGGATAATTGTCCATGATCTTCTGGAGTTGATAAGTCCAATTCTGCTAATGGCACACAATCGTTTGAAATAAAAAGATCATAAGGTGGTCTCTTATCACGAATAGCAATATCAAATTCGACTGCTTTCTCCCAGTCACCATTTCCATTATCACGAAGGTCTCGCCATTCTCGTTTACTATGATATGGGCAAAAATAACAGGCTGAACGTGATGGGACAGCATCATCACCGAGATTTTCGCGCAGCCAATGCGTCACGTCAGATCGGCGCATGAGAGTACCGCCCCAAAACTTAGTCTCTAAAAACGGGTATCTGTTATTGATATATTTGACATCTGCCTGCCTGACTCTACGCACTTCATCCAAGGTAATTCCCATCCAAAGCTCAACCTTTCTCCCTTGTCTGTGTTTCTGTAGCCAACGTCGTATTGGGGCGATTTTCCATTCATAGGTACATTGACGCCTTAGTTGGCCCTTGATTCCTTCGCCTATAGTAAAAGCAGGAATGAAAACACCACCCCATCCATCCATTACAGGCGTCTTATGTCGATCTTGCCTTACAGTTACTACTTTAATCCCATGTTCTTCAAGCCATGGAGTCCACTTCTTTGCAAATTCATAAGTTGCCGACCTTTCAAAACGTGTATCTGCATGGACAGCAGCAGCTACTTTCGGCAAAACCCCCAAAGCGCTCATAGCTGCTAAAGCAAATGACTGCGCCCCCCATCCAAGGCTAATTATTGGGAATACGTCTTCTCCTGTTTTGTGAGTCTCTACTTTCATTCTGTGACCTCTGAAATATGTTTTTTCTATGGTTTCTCACCAGAAAAACCACCATGGCTTTTCCGGTGGTCCGTAGAACAATTCCGGATTCTCTATTGTAAATTGATATGCTTCTCTGAATACAAACCATAGCGTGATGACTGAGAACATCACGCGGAAAACCGTCCAAATCCGGTCTGACCGATCGCCATAGCGGAAGAAAGGCCAGGCCCACCAGATGATTCCCCAGATCGCTATGGGAACATCTCTTGTGATCCAGAACAGGATATGAACTTTCATCCAGCTATACTCCATCGGTCTCACGAGTATTGCCTGCCAGATTGCAGAAGCAGCATATATGATGATTGCGACTAACAGCCACATCCAGAAAAATTCTCTGACGCTGAACATGATTGGCTCCTTTTACGATATCTATTATAATTTTTGAGACCAAAAGTATCAGAGAAATGCTGATGAAGAGATAAATGCAGCCGAGGATAAGAATATCATTGCTGGTAAACATGCACAAAATCCTCCGGGTTTAATCCAGCCTCCTTGTAGTCTCTTTCGTATTCTGGGCCACATTCCATGCAGTAGAATCCACCCTCGATACAATAAAAACCACATTCTTTAATGCTCTCATCGCATGATGCACATTTAGTTTGGTTAGACAAATAGTCTTCGAAGCCACATAGAGGACATACATCCACTATTCTTGAATGGTTATCGATCACTCCCCAGAATTCGGTCTCGCCAATACCATGGTCTTCCTGTTTAGGGGCGACCCATTCCTGACAATTGCTACAGAACTTCATGGTTGACCTTCCAAAATGATAATCGATTCAAGCTCCCATCCCGGCAGTACACGGATCGCCTTTGATTCGACCCATGCGCCGGAATTGACTCTAACACGGAATTTTATTAATAGCTTAAGATTCGGATTAAACCGATCGCTGGTAACCTGTGTCCCGTTGAATACTAAGGTATCTCCTGCGACTTTCCAATTCCACGTCGTATCGCCATCGGCAGGAAGTGCATGCCAGCCGGTCGAGTAAGTCGAATCATACTTCATCCATTCAATTTCTACTGATCGTTCACCGGCTCCTTTCTTACGGAAAACCATCAGCATCCGGATGTCTTTGCCTTCTGTCCAATTCACAATGTTTGAATCCATAGGCGCAGTCTGCGGCGGCCCCGGTTCTGCCGGTGGTGCTTCTGGCTCATAGACCACTTCGTTAGAATAATCACTCTCATTGCCTGCGGTATCGAATGCTGTTACTGCAAAATAGGTGATGACGGAAGGCGGTGGACCGTAAACGAAAAAGGTATCACTAACATTAACAGACTGCACATAATTTCCGCTCTCATTTCCCCAATATAGCTTATATCCAGCCAAATCAGGTTCCGTATTGGCATTCCATCTTATGGTAAGCGTCTGCGCCGGTGACGTGACGCTAATGAGCAGAAGCAGTAAAACGCTGACGATCTTCTTCATAGTATTCATCCTCCAAGAAGCAGTGAACGCATTGAAATTTCTCTTTCTGCCAGTCCCACCAGATTGAATCCTCAAAGCTGGCAGTTTTGTGGCCGTTTTTGTCGTATTTCCCCGGCGTCCGGCAATTCGGGCAATTCATTTCCGAGCCGTGTTTGATCCGCTTTTTCAGGAACACGCGTGACGTAATAGGAATTGTTTCCAGACAAAATTTGCAGTACTGCCGGGGATGGCCATATCCGGCCATATGATAGAAGGCGATACCGACACCTTCAGGCTCCCAGCATCTATTGCATTTCGGACAATACTTTATCATATCATCTCCTCGATATTATTCAGGCTGCCGGCCATGGGAAACCGGCAGCCCCTGATCCGTGTTGGAGAGGGAGGATTGGATCAGAAAAGCGAAATCGTTTGTCCTCGCTTGTAAACTTGCCTGCTGAGGTATAGCGCCTTCATCCCGTTTGTCCAGGCAAGTTTTTTCTTCAAATCCTCGACGGTCATATCACGTACTCTTTTGCCGCTGATCCGAACCCATTCGCGATTGATTGCCGCAGGAGTGGTATTTCTTAGCCTCGCAATCATAGCCACATTCTTTTCAATAAGTTTGCGCAGGTTCTTTATGAATTCTTGCAGATTACCGTTATCAGCAACCTCATAGCCATCCCGGATCAGAAGACCGTTTTCAAAGATGTGCGTCTTGACGGCTTTGCCGTCGAGCGCCTCGAAAACGATTTCATCATCTGGCTCAAGCTCCTTCATGAATTTATCGAAATCCATTTCCTCGAATGTTCTGCCATTTTTCGGTTTGAGCACGTGGTTAATCTCTTCCTCGATTTCACGCACGTGCTTTAAAAGGCGGGGATCAGCCGGCAGGTAACAGAAAGCCTTTTCGCCCGTCTCATTGGGGCGTCGGCGGACGATCCGGCCAATAATCTGCCGGAACGCCATCGCCGTCTTCACATTGGTAGCAAATACCAGCACGCGCAGCCGCTTGATGTCCACACCTTCCGAAATCATTCCAATTGAGACAATCCATGCTTCTTTCGACCGCGCGAATTCGTCGATTTTCTGGATGGATCGATCGTCATCCGAATGGACAAGGACTGGTTGGCGGCCAGTAAGACGCAGAAGCAAATTCGCGATCGCTTTCGCATGTTTGATGTCCATGCAGACCACGAGACCACCCGCATCCGGCTGCGTCAGACGTAGATCGTTCAGCTTGTTAATGGCCTGCTGCAGCATATCCTGCATGAAATCTGTGTTGGGGGACAGAGCTGCGCGGAGCCGACGGGATTCCTGAATAAATGGGAGTTCTTCAAGGAAATAGGCTTGCTGGATTTCCTCGTTGCCATTCCTTGAGTATTTCCACCGGATTAAACCATCCAGTGCATGGAACTGAACCACCCGGCAGTATCCGTCCATAATGGCCTCAGCATAGCCGTAGATGAAATCGGCCATGCCTTCACCGGCCTGGTTGTAGGTGAGGAACGGGATTTTTGCATTGTCGGAACGGAATGGGGTTCCGGTGGCCAGCAAAATACGCGTCGCTCCGACAAACGCCTCCTGCGCTTTATCCCCCCACGTCCGCTCATCCGCAAGGTGGTGCGGCTCATCCAGTACCACCATCACGCGCCGGGCCAGGCAATATTGCCGGATGGTTGGTAAGAATCCAGAAAGCTGCTGGTAGGTCATGCTGAAGCCGTCGAACATATCCAGTCGCAGGTTGCGCTCAAGGATGGCAACCTGGAGGCCGAACAGCTTGGCCTCCTGTTGCCATTGCTTCCGAACCTTCTGAGTAGGGGAGACTACAATGAGCTTGTCGAAGTATTTCTCGCGGTCAAGCGCAAACTTCGCGAGCGCGTCGTAGGTTTTTCCTGCCCCAGGGCAGGCTACGTTCACGAAGTAGCGTTTCGTCTCACGCGTTTCAGCCCATAATCGGTAGGAAGCCTTCTGCCAGCTCCGGAGAATAATCTTACTGCTCATACAGCGACCTCCTCACCAGCGGCAGCCTTTTGACCTTTGGCCTGCTGGTACATTTCGTAGAGGAGGAGCAAGGCGGTACGCCGGTGGGCTTTCAGAAGTTCAGCGAAGGTGGTGGGCAATTTATTCCCAACCTTGACGTTATGTTTCTGCGCGAAGCCCTTCACTGAGACCGAAACGTTGGCTTTCAGCTTCATGTATTCCTGGATTAAATGCTGGTCTTCAGCCCCTTCACGATCAGCGCAGAAAACATCAAAAGCGTTAGGATCAATCGGCTGATCCGCACCGTTATCGTCCTGGTGGTCTTCTACAATTTCTGCATAGGGAGCTTCGTCCACTTCTGGCGGTGATGCCGGTGATGTAGCGATTTTCTCATCCAGTTTTGTCTGCAAGTCATGGTTTTCTGAGTCATCCTCGCGTTGCTGGCGACCGCCTTCGGCCTCTGTGTACATGCCACCGATTTTATTCGGGAACGTACTGCGAAGCGCATCAGCTTCGGCGCACTTCACAATCATACCGGCCGGGTCTTTTTCCCACCGGCTACGGCCAGTATTGAATACAGCAAGGTCAACACGCCGGTACGTAGGAATTCTTCGGTCACTCCGATAAACTCTGGCCCACCCACCGATCAGCTCGGTTTCCGGTGGTACAAGGTCGCCTTGAATATCCTCAATTGTTCCATCCTTCAACCGGACAGTAATTCCGCTCTCCATTCCTTCATAGGTTTCACAGGCTTCTGCCCGCTTTAGTAAGGCCTGATGAGCCGTGATCAACGAAAATTGCGGGCCGCGCTGTGTATCATAGCCGACTAAGAAAGCATCACCTTCCCATGGGTTTAAAGCTCTTGCTTTGCACAGCATCATGAATTTGACGCAGTCGGCATCAGACGGGAGTTTACCGCTCTTTGTTGGGACCGCGATAAACTTCCTCACAATGCTAATGCTTAGTTCGATTGCATCATCCGCCATAAATGGGACATAACGGATGACTCTGTCTTTCGACCGTTCAGAAACAGCTTTCGTTTGTTTACTCATGATCCATACCTCCCTTTTTTTATGCTTTTCGTAGATCGAGCTTCCGCGATGGTTTTCCGCGGAATCTCTCTTTCAATTCTTCAAGCTCATGAAGCGGGAATTTCGTTCGCTTGACGATCTCATCTAACAAGGCTTTGTTCTTTACCGCCCCCTTAGAGTACGGCCAGATAACCCGGCGACCGTCGCCAAGGTCGAGTCCATAAGCATTGCCAATCTTCCGGCAGACCTGGGCCTCGTAAAAAGCAATGGCTTCCCCTAATTCTTTTTCCCACGCTTTTAACTGCTTCAGAATGGTAACATTGCGGATTGTGTCTTCATCCGCTGGGACGAGCGTCTTTTCGGTGATTGCTTCATCATCTGGCTGAAAGTATTCCATGAGGGATTGT
>WGED01000725.1 GCA_015492915.1 Cyclobacteriaceae bacterium | reverse complement strand
CTGATCACCAATGTAATGCTCGATCCCATCATGGGAGGTACCGGTATGCGCGGCAATTTTGTGACATTCAGGTTGGAAAATCCACATAATAAGAAGGAGGTGGCATCATGAGATATGCAATGGCAATAGATACCAAGAAATGTGTAGGCTGCGGCGATTGTGTCGTCGCGTGCCAGACTGAAAACAATGTGCCGATAGGTTATTGCAGGGACTGGGTTGTAGAAGTGACTCACGGCACTTATCCGCAATTGGAGCTGGAGATCAGGTCTGAGCGGTGCAACCATTGTGACAATGCACCGTGTGTGAGATGCTGCCCGACAGGTGCCAGCCATTATGCCGATGGTGGTATTGTGTTGGTAACCGAAGAAAAGTGTATCGGGTGCGGGGCCTGTATAGCCTCTTGCCCGTATGATGCCCGCTATCCCCACCCTGAGGGATATGTCGACAAATGCACCTTCTGTCATCACAGGGTGGAAAAAGGTCAGAAACCGGCTTGTGTGGAGGTGTGTCCGACCAAATGCCTGTATTTCGGCGATCTGGATGATCCACACAGTGACGTTTCCAAAGTATTGAAAAAGAGGAAATTCAAGACCCTGATCCCGGAAGCCGGCACTGACCCTCAACTGTATTTTTTGATTTAATTTAAGCTTGATTGTCATGAGAGAAGAATTAATCATAAGCGGAAGGATGAATTATAAGGTGGACCCCAACCTCCATATCTGGGGGTGGGAGATCGCGTTGTATCTCTTTCTCGGCGGGCTTGCTGCCGGGGTCCTCTTCTTCGCCGCTCTGTATTATATCAGAAAAAGAGACGACGAGTATGAGGCAGCCGTGAAGTGGGTGCCGATGCTCACACCGTTTTTCCTGGTGATCGGTCTCGGTGCTTTGTTCCTTGATTTACATCACAAACCTTTTTTCTGGAGGTTATACACCACGATCAAGCTTCAGTCGCCCATGTCATGGGGAGCCTGGACACTGATGGTGATAACCCCTTTGTCGATTGTTTGGGGTGCCACTTATGTGAGGGAAATGTTCCCAAAATGGGATTGGAAGTATAAATGGCTCTATGACCTGGAGGCCTTTTTTATTAAGAACAGAATGACCCTGGCATGGATCATGATCACATTTGCCTCGATCCTGGGGATTTATACGGGTATTTTGCTATCAGCTTTTAATGCGAGGCCATTGTGGAATACTTCGATACTCGGGCCTCTGTTCCTGGTATCGGGTATGTCGGCCGGTGCGGCATTAATCATGATGCTATCGAAAAATCCCTTGGAGCGCAAACGCTTTGCCCAGATGGACCTTATGCTGATCGGTATTGAGATTTTCCTGATTATTCATATGTTCATGGGTTTCAAGGCCAGCACCGCGGTTCAGATAGAAACAGCCAATCTGTTTTTGGGCGGGCCTTATACATTGCCTTTCTGGATATTCGCCGTTTTTCTCGGAATGGTATTGCCGGCTATGCTCGAAATATGGGAGCTAAAGGGAAAGCATATCCCGGTTTACATACCCGCTCTACTGATAATTTTCGGAAATATCATGTTGAGATTCATTATCGTTTATGCCGGTCAGGCCAGCAGGTATCTTTATTAAATAGATGAATTTTTTTGACTATGGAAACAAATAAAATTAAATATATGAACCCCTATCTGGCAGGTCTGATGCTGGGGGTTGTGTTGTTGGCTGCCTTTTACATCACGGGAAGAGGACTCGGTGCCAGCGGTGCTATGAAAAGCGTGGTGGTGAGCAGTGTTGCAGCGGTATCGAGAGATTATGCCGAAAGTTCTCATTACTATTCCAAATATATTGCTGACGGTAAAAACCCGATGAAATCATGGCTTGTATTCGAGATGCTGGGTGTGCTGGTGGGAGGCTTTATATCAGGCGCTATTAGTGGCAGACTGAAGTTTAAAATCGAAAAGTCACCGAAGATCACCAACAGAAAGCGCATTATCCTCGCTGTGATTGGCGGGATATTATTTGGTTTCGGCTCCCAGCTCGGGCGAGGTTGCACCAGCGGAGCGGCACTCAGCGGTATGGCTGTTTTATCGCTTGCAGGATATGTGACATTGATGGCAATTTTCGGGACTGGTTTTGCGATGGCATATTTTTTCAGAAAGAATTGGATATAACTTTTAAACATAGAAACAAATGGGACCTCTTATTCCATTAAATGATATTTCGGAAGAGATTAATTTACTCGTAGCATTCCTCATCGGCATCGGCTTTGGTTTTTCGCTCGAGCAAGCGGGATTCAGCTCGAGCCGCAAGCTGGCCGGAATGTTTTACGGATACGATACTACCGTATTGAAAGTATTTTTTACTGCGGCAATCACTGCCATGATAGGATTGACACTTTTTAACGAGTTGGGGATGATTGACATGAGCATTGTTTATGTCAATGATTATTTTGTGCGATCGGCTATTATCGGTGGCATCATCATGGGTGCCGGATTTATTATCGGAGGTTTTTGCCCGGGAACAAGTGCCTGTGCTGCCGCAATCGGCAAGATCGATGCGATGTACTTCCTGTTGGGAAGCCTGATAGGCATTTTCATCTTCGGGCAAACATTCCCGATTTGGGAGGAGTTGTACATGGCGGATCACATGGGCCCCGTAAAAATATCCGATACGCTCGGAGTAAAGGACGGCGTAATGGTGCTGATTGTCATAATTGTCGCCACTTTGATGTTCTGGTTGGGGGAAAAAGCCGAAAAGAGATTTAAAAGAGAAGATATTACCAAAGAAATTTAAACAACATTATTATGAGTACAAGAGTTATTTTAACCATCGTATTTATCAGTTTCGGGCTTATTGCAGCTATATTGCCCGAAAAAGATTACTCCTCCCAGGAGTTGGATGCAAAACAGTTACTTCATGAAATTCAAGTGGAGAACTACATGATTTCGGCCGATGAAATAGCCGAGGCCCTCATCAATGAAGATCCCGAATACCAGTTGATCGATGTGCGATCTGAGGAAGAATTCAAACAGTACAGTCTTCCGGGAGCCATCAACATCCCTTTTGAAAAGCTCTTTGATGAGGAATCGCTTGCCTACATTGACCAGATAGCCCGTAAAAATGTCTTTTATTCAAACGGCACTACAAAGGCCAGTGAGGCATGGATGCTGGCAAAGCAGAAAGGTTTTCAGAATAACTACATTCTGCGGGGCGGTCTGAACAACTGGTACAAAACCATCATTGAACCCAACGAACCTGCTTCAGCGGATGATGTGGAGGCATATTATGAATATCAGGCAAGGTTGGGCGCCAAGCAATTCTTTACAGGCCAGGGAGCGGCTCAAAGCAGTGGCGCTAAAAAGAAAGCCCGGGCGCCAATTAAGAGAAAGAAAAAGAAAATGGTTGCCGGAGGTTGTAGTTAGTGGTTGACAAAAAATGAAGTACTGAAAAAGAACTATAGGAAATTATGAAAAGACCATATTTAAAATTACTCGGGTTGATAATCGTCCTCATGCTGGCGGGGCTAGTATTTACCTCCCTTAAAACGAGGAATAAATACAGGTTTAAGAAGCCTGCGGAGGAGCTGCACAGCGAACTGATCAAGTCAAATCATTTTCTGTCGCCGCAAAAAGCGCTGGAGATCATTAATCAAAAGGACGGAAAATATTTATTTATCGATATCAGGAACCCGCGCGAATATGATAATTTTCATGTCGAAGGCGCTATCAATATTCCGCTGCCGCAAATACTGGACGATCAGTATGCTTCTCTATTCAAGAATGACAAGATTAAAGTGCTTTACAGTAATGAGAGCATAAAAGCGGACGAAGCATGGCTCTTGCTGACGCAATATGGTTATGAGAATTTGCTGGTTTTGCAGGGTGGTGCAAATTATTGGAAGAATAATGTGATTTCCAAAAATGTCTTTGACAGGAAAGGTGACTATGATGATGAGAAATTGAAGTTTGACATCAGCAAAATAAAAAGCGCCAGATAGCAGGCGCCTTTTTCTCAATATATCTCGGGGACAAAAGTTTGTTCGTACATCGGCGGCCGGACATAGCTTTTGTCCTTTTTTATTTTCGGCAGTTTTATCGGTGGTTCCGGCTTATAATCGTATGGGATTTTGCTCAATAAATGGTGAATACAATTGAGTCGTGCTCTTTTCTTCGAGTCGGCATTGACCACGTACCACGGTGATATGCGGGTGTCCGTATAGTGAAACATCTCATCCTTTGCTTTGGAATACTCCGCCCATTTCTCCCTTGATGTCAGATCCATCGGGCTGAATTTCCATCTTTTCAGCGGGCTGTTGATCCGTTCGTGAAATCGTTTTTCCTGCACTTTGTCGCTGACCGAAAACCAGTATTTGATCAGCATGATACCGGACCGGATAAGCATATTTTCAAACTCCGGGCATGAACGAAGGAATTCTTCGTATTCTTCATCGGTACAGAAGCCCATAACTTTTTCAACGCCTGCCCTGTTGTACCAGCTCCTGTCGAAAAGTACGATCTCACCTCCGGCGGGCAGATGAGGCACGTATCGTTGAAAATACCATTGCGTTTTTTCTTTCTCTGTGGGCACACCCAGTGCAGTGACCCGGCAGACACGCGGGCTCAGTCTCTCGGTAATTCTTCTGATCACACCTCCTTTGCCCGCGGCATCCCTGCCTTCAAATATCACAACGATCTTTTTATTTTTTCGCTTCACCCATTCCTGCATTTTAACCAGTTCAACCTGCAGTTTCAAGAGTTCTTTCTCATAAATTTTCCGGGAGAGTTTACGGCGCTCTTCGCCATTGTGATTTTTATGCTTGCCCATGGCTAAAAAAGTTTTGACCGGATTAAGTTAACAAAAAATCAGCCGTTTAGAAAAAGCATCAGGCCTCGATCAGCTCATCCTTTTCAGATGCTTTTTGAAACGTTTTGTCTTTGGGCAGGGTGAATTTGAATGTAGAACCGGTATTCACTTCGCTTTCCACGCTGATGTGGCCATTGTTGCGTTCAACAAATTCCTTGCAAAGTATCAGGCCGAGACCCGTACCTTTTTCATTGTTGGTGCCGAGGGTAGAATGCTTGGCGCTGATGTCGAAAATCTTTTCTCTTATTTCAGGCGGCATACCGACTCCCGTATCATGAACTCCTATTTCAACATTATCTTTCCACTCGTCAACGAAGATCGTGATAACACCTTCCTCATTCGTGAATTTAATGGCATTTGATATTAAGTTGCGTACCACAGTCCTCACAGAGTTTTTATCAGCAAAGACATGTACCTCATCATCTACCGTCAGTTCTACCTTGATTTTTTTGTTCAGTGCAGCTTTTTTCAGCAATTGAACGTTTTCTCTGATTACTTCAGCTATTCTGAATTTTTCGGGCTTGAATTCAAGCCTTCCCGTCTGAGATCGTGCCCAACCGAGCAGGTTCTCCAACAACTCATAGAGGTTTTTCAATGACTTGTCAAGATCTTTTGCGATCGTGCGGATTTCCTCCTCGGTAAGTGAAGCTGTGTGATTTATCAGCAGTTGAGAAAAGGATGTAAGTGAATTTAGCGGTCCTTTCAGATCGTGTCCGATGATGGAGAAAAACTTGTCTTTGGTACTGTTCAGCTCTTTGAGTTGCTCGTTTTGTTTGATGATCTGTGCGTTAACTTCCTGTAATTTTGAATTGATCCTCTTTTTTTCTCTGTATGATCTGGTGAAGATCACAGCAGAAATGATCATTAAAAACATAATCGCAGCGATAGCACTGTCT
>WGED01000724.1 GCA_015492915.1 Cyclobacteriaceae bacterium | reverse complement strand
TTTCAATGTAAATATTTAAATATCAATTTCTTACTTGCACCATCGCAATCTTTTCATGAATAATCCAGGCTAAGACTTTAAAAAATCCTTTTCTGATCATTCCCTGAGCCTCAGAAACTCAATGCCCGATGGCCTGTCCTTGTCGTGATAGATGCGGTGCGTGGCTTTGATGAAATCTTTTTCATCGCAGTTGTAAATATCGACGAACTGCTGTGGGTTGCGGTCCACGAGCGGGAACCATGAATTCTGCACCTGAACCATGATCTTATGGCCTTTTTTGAAATTGTGGGCAAGGTCCTGCAGTGTAAAGGACACCTTGGTCACTTCACCGGGTATGAAGGGAACGGGTTTTTCAAAGCTCTCCCTGAACCTCCCCCTGAACACATCGCCGCGCACGAGCATCTGATAGCCGCCCATGGGCACACCCTTTTCGTTTTCAGGATAGTCCTCCATTTTGTCAGGGAACACGTCGATGAGCTTAACCACATAATCGGCATCCGTACCGGTGGTGCTCACATACAGGTTCACCGTCACGGGGCCTGTGACGGTGATATCCTCGGCGAGCGTTTCGGTCGAATAAACCATCACATCGGGCCTGCGCGCGGCAAAGCGCTGATCATCGGTCATGTACTCGCGGGTGCGTCTCAGGTGCACGTCTTCTGTGTAGGGTACAGGCTTTGCAGGATCGGCGACATACTCGTCATAACTATCGGTGCCCAACGGAGCTGTGAACGAAAGGCTGCTGTTTTCATGAAAAAACAACTGTTTTTTCTCCGTCTGTTTCGGGGGCCATGTTTCGAAGGCAGCCCAACGGTTGGCACCTGTGATGTACACAGATGCCTCGGGGATGGTCATCTCGCCCTTATCTTTCAGATAGTAATTGAAAAAGGCCAGTTCAAGTTCTTTGAAATATGCAGCGGGGTTGCCACCCCAGTAGATATTGCCGAGATGCGTGGTATTACCGCCCGCCCATTGCCCGTGCGACCATGGTCCCATGACCAGGCGGCAATTATTTACGGGGTTCTGCTCGTTGATGGCCTTGTAGGTGTGCAGGGGGCCGAACAGGTCTTCGGCATCGAACCAACCACCCACAACAAGAACAGCAGGCTTCACATCGGTGAGATGGGGCAGCACGTTGCGCGCCTTCCAGAAATCGTCGTAGTTGGGGTGGCTCATCAGCTCAGGCCAGAATTGTATGGTATCGCCGAAATATTTTTCCCTGATATTTTTAATGGGCCCAATATCCATGAAAAACTGGTAATTATCCTCCACAGGATAGTCGAAAGGGGCCTGGCGCTTTCGCGTAAGCTGCCTCCTCGGTCTGCCGAACGTGCTGTAGAAGTTGAAGGCGTCCATGACGAAGAAGGCGCCGTTGTGGTGCCAATCGTCGCCGAGAAACCAGTTGGTGACAGGTGCCTGCGGTGAGACGGCCTTCAGGGCCGGATGCACTTCCGGCAGCGACATGGTGGAATAGAAGCCCGGATAGGAGATGCCGAAAATGCCCACTCGTCCGTTGTTGTTCTCCACATTTTTTATAAGCCAGTCAATCGTATCCCACGTGTCGCTGTTCTCGTCGGTCTCTTTTTTCTTCTTATTCGGCTTGTAAGGCCGCACATCCTCAAAGGCGCCTTCGCTCATGTAGCGACCGCGCACATCCTGCATCACGATGATGTAGCCTTCCTTGAGCAGGTGCATATAGTTCACGAGGCGCGATGAGTACTTCTCCTTATCCGGTTCAATGTCGTAAGGTGTACGCGTCATGATCATGGGGTAGGAGCGGCTTTTGTCTTTGGGCGAATAAATGGAGGTGAACAACCGCACGCCGTCGCGCATGGTGATGTACACCTCTTTTTTGTCGTAGTGCTCATGGATGTAGTCCATGGCATTTTCCTGTGCCTGACCGGATAGTCGGGCAAACAGCAGGAGTGCAAGTAGTAACGCAGGGAAGAAGATTGATTTTTTCATAATGTCAGATGAATTTAAGCCGCCAATTTACAAATTAGGCTGTGATAAACAATGATGGCTGTATATCGCGTTGACACTCGATTTTAGAGGACATTCGTTGCCCCTTTAATAATTAACCCTATGAAAAATAGTCATTTTCTCATAGGAAAATGAATTAAACGGCATCCGGAGAGTTCCCTGTTATCGAAAAGATTGGAATATCACCACGTCCTGTTTTTCATGAATGCATCCAGCTCTTCGCGCGACATGGACAGCAGGTCGGGGTGCTCGTCGAGCCATTTGAGGAAGTCCTTTTTGATGGCATCGGACCACTTTCCGTCGATCTGCCCCGGTGTGTATTTGCCCTCGCGCAGGCGCTGATGGCCGAACTTGTCCCGCAACCCGATGAATTCGGCGGTGATGACCACTTTCTCAAGCAAATGCGGCGGAATGAAGATGACCCCTTCCTTTTTGGCCAGCACAACATCACCCGGAAAGACCACGGCGCGTCCGATGCGGATGGGCACGTTGATGCCTGTCAGCATGGTTTCCGTGAGAAAAGACGGATCGAATCCGCGCACATAAGCGTTGAATCCTTCGATTTTTTCAAGCCCTTCAAGGTCGCGCGAACCGCCGTCGAAGATGACGCCCGTGCCGGATTTGGCAAAGATGGAGTTGCCCAGGTTATCCCCGATCAGCGTGCCGTTGATGACCTTGCCGAAACAGTCGGCTACATACACGTCTCCCTTTTGCAGCATGTCGATGGGCCAGGAGTTGGATGCGCCGATGCGCCCCTCAGCATGGCCGTCGTCGAGGATGCGCTTATTCACGTCGGGCCGCAGCGGCATGTACTGTACGGTGAGCGCCCTGCCCACGAACGGTTCATCGGGCCGCAGCATCACCCATCCGCCCTCGAACTGGTTGTGATAGCCCTCATTGCGCAGCACGCCCCAGGCCTCTTCGATGGAGATGTTTTTGAGTCTTTGTAGCAGCTCGTCCGACACGCGCGGCCGCCCGTCATCCATGCGGTCGCCTTTCCAGTCGGCGGAGTAGTACTCGATGGTTTTTTTGTTCGGAACGATCTGTGCCAGAGCTGTTTGACCTATAAGTATTAAAGCTGCAAGGCAAGCGGTCAATGATATTTTGGGTAGGGTTTTCATAATATAAAATATTTAAGTTTTGTGTTCTTGTTCTTTGTTCGAATATTCTATTGTTCAAATGTTCAATTGTTCGTTTGTTCAAAATAATCACTCAATGAAATTAAATCAATCAACAGCCGAACATCAGAACAGCAGGACTATCGAATTATGAAGATCACAATATTTCGAATGTTCTATTGTTCATTTGTTCACTTGTTCACTTGTTCATTCACTCTCTCCGGTCATTTCATCCGTTTTCTTCCCTCGCCACCAGATGGCCAGCGATGAGCCGGTGATGTTCATCATGGGGCCGAAAACAGCGGGAGCGAGGCCGACGGTGGCTACCTTGCCCATCTGCAATGCAATGCCAGAGGCGAGTCCTGCATTTTGCATTCCAACCTCGAGGGCGATGGTGCGGCTCGACCGCTCATCCATACCCAGCAGCCTGCAGATCCAGTAGCCGAGCAGGTAGCCGAGTGAATTGTGCAACAGACACGCAAAGATGAGCAGGAAACCGATCTCCAGAAGACTGTCGCGCCCCGCAGCAGTGATAATGGTGATGATGACGGCGATGCCCAGCATGGAGAGAAAAGCCATGGTATGATCGAGCGCTTCTTTTGAGCTTCGGATATAATATTTAAACAGATAACCTCCGACGACGGGAAGGGCAACGAACCAAAACAGGTTTTTGCCCAGCTCCATGAGCGTGTTGCCGGTGCCGGTATCAGTGGTCATGAATAAAATGCCATTTTTAAAGATGACGATGAAGATATAGGCGGCCACCTGCATGATGATCTTTTTATTGCTCACTTTTCCATAGGCAATGGCATTGAAGGTCAGACCCGCGATGATCGGCAGTATGACCATCTCGATGATCCCGATCATCATTTTCCAGAAGTCCACCGGGATAAACTGTCCTCCCAGCAACTGCATGAGCATGGGCGTGATGAGTGGAGCCAACAGGGTGGCGATAGCCGTGAGGGTGACCGACAGGGCTAGGTTGGCACGGGCCAGGAAGGACATCACGTTGGATGCCAGACCGCTGGGAGAAGAGCCCACCAGCACGATACCCGCGGCGATCTCTGGAGGGAAGCCGAAGGTAGTGGCAATGGTGACGCCTATGACGGGCATGATGGAAAACTGAAGCGCCAGCCCGATAAAAACCCCTTTCGGCATTTTGATGACACCCGTAAAATCTTTGAGGCTCATTTGCGATCCCATGCCGAACATGATGATCTGCAACAACGGCACAATCAGCCTTTTCAATTCAAAATCACCCGCTTTGAGGAAATACTGAGGATAGTACATGGAAACGGTGACTGCAGCAAATATCCAGACGGTGTACGAGAAACTTTTGAATTTTTCGAATCCTTTGAATGCCAGGGCAAGGGCGACAAAAAAGAGAGTCAGGAAAACACCATCCGATAAATGGCTATAACCGGAACGAATGACGATAAAAACAGCGAGGCTGAGCAATGCCAGCACAAGGAGATATTTGTAGACATTAGAGTGAATTTTCATGAAAGAATGGTTTGGTGCCTGAACCTGTTTTTTGGTGAAAAAGAAAGAATGTTTCTCAAAAAATGCTTAATATCATTATCAGAATCATTCCGAAGACAAAATTTAAGACCTTTTAAACACAAATAAAATGTCAGGTTCGAAAAATAAGCGCCGGCGGGCAAAAACAATTCAGCAAAACAGGAGGCAATTTATACAAAATGCAGGCCTTGGAGGTCTTTCTCTCGGGCTTCTATTCAATGACAGGATCGCGGAGGAGGTTTCTTTCCTTTCGCAAAAAGTAAACCGCCATTCAGCACCTTCGGAGCTGAAGATCACTGACTTGCGGATAGCCTATACCACCAAAGCGCCGATCATCAAAATTGATACGAACCAGGGCATTTACGGCCTGGGAGAGGTTCGTGACGCGGGAAGCCCCAAATATGCTCTTTTTCTCAAAAGCAGGCTCCTCGGCAAGAACCCTTGCAATGTGGAGCAACTTTTTAAGATGATGAGGCAATTCGGTGGTCACGGACGACTCGGCGGCGGTGTGTCGGGCGTGGAAATGGCGCTGTGGGACCTGGCGGGCAAATCTTATGGCGTGCCCGTCTATCAGATGCTCGGTGGCAAGTACAGGGATCGCATCAGGATTTATGCCGATACACCTTCATCCAAAGATCCCGAAGTGTATGCAAAGAGGATGCGGTCGAGGATAGAAAAGGGCTTCACTTTCCTTAAGATGGACTTTGGCATTCACCTCATCGAGGATATCCCCGGCGCATTGGTGGGTGCCGGAGTGTGGGACCTGAGCAAGCAATGGACGGAAGACCTTGGAAAATACGGTATGACAAAACATCCGTTTACGAGGGTGCAGATCACGGACAAGGGGATGGAAAAAATGGTCGAATACCTGCACAGGGTGCGCGAGATAGTAGGATATGAGATACCGCTGGCAGCAGATCATTTTGGTCATTTTGATGTAAATGCGGCCATCCGCCTCGGGCAGGCGGTAGAAAAATACAGGCTTGCGTGGCTTGAGGACCTCGTGCCATGGTTTTACACCGATCAGTGGCGACAGATCACCCTGGCCGTCAACACACCCACGCTGACAGGGGAGGACATATATCTGAAAAAAGGCTTTAAGGATCTCATTGAGAAGAAGGCCGTTGATATGGTGCATCCTGATCTGGCGACCGCCGGAGGCATCCTTGAAACCAAAAAGATCGGCGATTATGCTGAGGAGAACGGCATAGCCATGGCGCTGCATTTTGCGGGAACGCCCATCTCGTTCATGGCCAATGTGCACTGTGCCGCTGCGACGGAGAATTTTGTGGCCCTTGAGCATCATGATGTGGACAACCCATGGTGGGAGGACCTTGTGACGGGGCCGGATAAGCCGTTGGTAGAAAAAGGATTTGTGAAGGTGCCCGAAAAGCCGGGATTAGGGGTAGATCTGAATGAAAAAGTGATCAAAGAGCATCTGCGAACGGGAGAGAAGTATTTTGCCCCGACACCCGAATGGAATAAGGATCAGTCATGGGACAGGACATGGAGTTAGGGTGATTTTTTCATAAAAATGCTCAGTCACCCTGAATTCCTGCCTTGCCGGCAGCTTGCTTTGCTCTACTCCGAGTAAAATGAGTGAGTCGTCCTGAAAAAAGGATTATTCTCACCGCGCACCCTTTGATTCCCTTCAGGTACCTTGCGCGCGTATTGGCTTGCCCCTTCAGGGGCCAGGGGTTGTACAGGCCATGAAAAAATGGCCGTTTTCGCATAGGAATCTCCCTTGCCGTCATTCTGATGGCTCAGCCCGAAGAATCTG
>WGED01000723.1 GCA_015492915.1 Cyclobacteriaceae bacterium | reverse complement strand
TAATTACCTGCTCATCAGCCAGCTCAAATATTTCAAATCATCGGGTGGCACATTTATCAGCGCAGGCTACGGTCATGTCAGGGCCAATTTTTTCAAAATGAATAAAATATCATATGAGGTATTTACACAAATTCAATATGACAGGACGAGAAATATGGACAACCGTTTTCTGCTCGGTGGCGGGTTGCGGTTCATGCTCTCCAATTCCGAAAAAAAGGGGATATTCATCGGCGCCGATATCATGTACGAACACGAAAGGTGGGATAATCCCGAAAATGATAATACCTATATTATCAAAGACCTTCCAAAATTCAGCTTTTACTACAGCATGCACATCAATACCGGCAACATCTCCAAATTCAGAACGGTATTCTATTACCAAACAGGGTACGACCCGAACCCCGGCTTGGTGCGCAACCGGATCAGTTATGATGTACAGTTCGAGTTCCTGATCAGTAAAAAGCTTTTCTTCAATGTCAAGTTTACCGGATCCTTTGAAGATAAGCCCATCTATCCCATTAACCGCTCTATTTATACTATTGAGAACGGGCTCGGATAGAAATTCTAAACCATGAATTGCGTTAATTATCGCGAATTACTGTTTGACAAAATCGGGTAAATTGATGGTCAAAGACAAATCAGGCACTATTCCATCTCTACCATACGCTTCGCTTCCGATTTTGATCGCGACACACAATCCTCGATTGCGAGCCCGTCAAAATAGTTGCCGCTGATAAAAAGTTTTTGTCCCTCAAGCTGCTTGTCTATTTCTTCGATGAGATCGTAATGTCCCGGGCGTAATGCCGGTACGATGTTTACCTTTTCGAGCGTGGAAACGATTTGACCCTCTTCAATTTTAAGTACTTCGCAGGCTTTGTTGATTTTTCCGCTTTTTTCGAGTGTATCCGGCCTGAAATGAAATGTGAAACCGCGGTATTTTTCATCCGGAACGGTATCCCTCGAAACTACAGAGAAAAACGGCTCGTCCAACGGCACCAGCCCGGCAAAAGGCTTTAGCGGCGATGCATCCCCGGAAATCACTACCCCAAACGATTCAACTTTTTTGTATTGAATTCCGGCAATTTTCCGGGCCAAATCAGGTGCAAACCCTTTTACCAGCTTTGGCACCTCAGCTACTGAAGTGCACATAGCCAGGCGTGGTGTGATTATCTCTCCGTCATCAGTTTGTAAAATGTACTTTTCATCTTTAAACAGGATATCATGGATTTTTGCCGTATTTTTTGTTTCCAGCCCTTCCTCGTCCGCAATGCCTTTAATAATGGATTGCAAACCGTTTTTAAGTGTAAAGCTTTTCAACACATCTTTTCTTCGGGGTCGCTTTTTAAACAATGCGTCGGCGGGAAATTCATCGGCATTCTGAGACGGCACTGCACCGAACAATGCAGAAAATACCCTTCTGAAATTCTTTTTCCCAAGAATTCCTCCGTAATAAGACTCCACGGTTTCCCCGCTTCTTTTTTTTGTAAAAGCCTTAGGCATGCTGATGAGGAGTTCGAAAAAATTGATCCTGGACATAAAGGATTTCACCTTATTCCCAACCAGTAGTTTGAACGGCACTTTTGCCCTCGAAATGATATCGTCCATCATCCCGCAATCTTCGATGATCCCGATCAGGTTGCCGTAAGAATTGTAGCACGTATGAGCGCCAAGTTCCAACCAGAAACCGTCTGCAGCGGCCGCCGAATGAAATGAGCCCCCCGGAATATTACTTTTTTCAAGAACAAGTACCTTCATACCGGCTTTGCGCGCGTAATGTGCGAAACTCATACCGCTGATACCGGCACCTACTACTGCAACGTCAAAATCACTCATGAGAAATCATTAAATTTTCATAGCTAACAGATGATGAAGGTAAAGAATATCGAATGCAGATGCAAAGGCGCTTTGCTCCGGACTGCACGCTTTATCGTTGAGTTTCGATTGCGCCTGCGTCCGAACCGGAAATCAATATCCTGACCGTCATTCACAAAAAATAATATTTTGGCTATCATCCGTTTTGGGTGATCAAATTCGTTATGTGACAAAAATCACATAAAATCCTTGGGTTTAAAAATTCATTCTTATATTATTGCATCACGGTTTTTCGAAAACACAACAAAATGTCGATACCAACAAATCCTGTAAACCTTAAAATTTCCGCATCAAAGCGATGTGCTTGCTGGCACTGGTGTTGCGCTATGCGACCGACGGGGAAAGGTTTACCGGAATTTGATTCTTCAGGGTATCTCATGTGACAATAAGATATTTCTCAGATTCAAGCTGGGCCTTTCCCGATACCGAGGGGAAGGCCTTTTTTATTACCCGATTTTAAAACCGATTATAACCAGAATATCATGATTAGTTTCAGAAGTGAATTAGAAGATTTAAACAATCCCGTGGTCGAAAAGGATATTATCGATCTGGCGGAAAAAATTGCCCGATACAACAATCTTGAACTCGATGAAGATAAATTCAGAAGTCTGCGATTGGCGCGCGGTGTGTACGGACAACGGCAACCGGGTGTACAAATGGTGAGGATCAAGATTCCCTATGGCAAGCTGACAATCAGGCAATTGAGGCGCATAGCCGACCTGGCCGATGAGTACGCAAGCGGCACGTTACATGCCACTACCAGGCAGGATATCCAGATTCATTACGTGAGCCTTGACGACACCCCCGAATTATGGGCCAAACTCGAAAAGGACAACATCACCCTCCGTGAGGCTTGCGGCAATACAGTACGAAACGTGACGGCTCCCGCGAAAGCAGGGATCGATCCGGATGAGCCTTTCGATGTAAGTCCGTATGCCCATGCGGTTTTCGAATATTTCCTGCGCAATCCCATTTGCCAGGAGATGGGCCGTAAATTTAAGATCTCCTTTACTTCAGGAGAAAAAGATCCGATACAGGCCCTTATCAATGATGTGGGTTTGATACCGGTAGTGCGCACCGGGACCGGCAAAGAACGACGGGGCTTTAAAGTATATATCGGTGGCGGCCTCGGAGCGCAACCTTCACAAGCACTTCTCGCGAAAGAGTTTCTCGAAGATGATCAGCTGATACCGTTTATCGAAGGTCTTGTGCGGGTGTTTGATCGCTATGGCGAAAGGGCCAGAAGACAGAAGGCACGCTTTAAATATTTGCTCAAAGAGCTGGGCATTGAGAAAGTGCTCCAACTGATTGAAGAGGAGCAAAAAGCGCTGAAAGTAAAATCTTATCCAATAAAAATTGAGGCGGGATTGCCAGTGTTGCCTGAAGTTGCTGATAATGGAAATGCGGAAGTAACCGATCCTGAAAAATTTTCCCGATGGAATAAGTCCAATGTCTTCGCTCAAAAGCAGGATGGATTTTATGGTGTGTACATAAAAGTGCAACTCGGCAACCTGACAACGGATAAGGCAAGAGCTTTGGCAGACATCACCGAAAAATATGCTGCAGATGATATCCGGATCACGGTCAGCCAGGGATATCTGTTGCGTTTTGTCCCGGAAAAAGCATTGAAGCCATTGTTCAACGAACTCAATGCTATCGGTCTGGCAGTGCCGGGCTTCGACTCTACCGCCGACATCACAGCCTGCCCGGGCACCGACACCTGCAACCTGGGCATTGCGGGGAGCACAGCGCTGACAAAAGTGTTGGAGGAGATTCTCATAAATGAATATCCCGACTACATCTATAACCATGAAGTAAAGATAAAAATCAGCGGCTGCCCCAACTCGTGCAGTCAGCACGGCATTGCATCTATCGGTTTTCACGGCAGCTCACTGAAGATGGGCGACAAAGTATTGCCGGCCGTGCAAGTATTGCTCGGCGGGGGTGTGGCACCGGAAGGAGAGACCATCCTGGCGGAGCGGGTTATAAAAGTACCGAGCAGGAAAGCCCCTGATGTGTTGCGCGCTTTGCTTGATGATTATGAAGAGCATGCGGCAGAAGGGGAATATTACAGGGATTATTTCCGGAGACAAGGCAAGATGTATTTCTACTCATTACTCAAACCTTTTGCCGATCCGAAAAAATTTACAGACACTGACTTCATTGACTGGGGAAGCGAGAAAAAATTTGTCCTCCGTACAGCCACCGGCGAATGTGCCGGTGTTATCATCGATCTGGTGGATACCCTGTTGTACGATTCGGATGAAAAACTTGAATGGGCGCAGACATCATTTGAAGAAGGACGATACGCCGACGCCATTTACCACAGCTACAATGTATTTATCAACAGCGCCAAGGCAATGCTCCTCGACAAGGACGTGAAGAATAATTCGCAGATAAAAGTCATGATGGATTTTGACCGGTTTTTTGTGGAAAACGGTGAGTTCAACTTCGAAGAGAGCTCATTTCGTGATCATGTTTTACAAATAAACAAACACGAACCGGAAAAGGAGTTCACCGTGGATTATATGGAAAAAGCACTATTATTTCATGAAAAAATTAAGAACCTCAGAACGAGGGAAACAACTATAGCAGAATGAAAACTACAGAAATAATTCCGAAGCTCACACTAATCGGCGCCGGACCCGGTGACCCGGACCTGATCACGGTCAAGGGTGCGCGTGCACTGGCCGACGCCGATGTGGTGTTGTATGATGCGCTGGTAAGCCGTGATTTGCTGAATTACGCGCCAGCAAGAGCGATGAAAATTTTTGTGGGAAAACGTGCGGGCCGCCACCATGCGAGACAGGAGGAGATCAATGAAATGATCGTTCAATATGCCCGCAGCCATGGTCATGTCGTCAGGCTCAAAGGCGGAGATCCTTTCATATTCGGAAGAGGAATGGAAGAGATCCGGTACGCTTCGGCTCATGGCATCGCCTGCCATGTAGTACCCGGCATCAGCAGTGCGCAGGCAGTGCCGGCATTGCACAATATACCGCTCACACACAGGGGTACGGCCGGGAGTTTCTGGGTAGTCACCGGCTGCACGCGTGACGGAAAGTTTTCGCGCGATCTGCAATGTGCCGCCAGGTCATCGGCTACAGTGGTAATTCTGATGGGGATGAAAAACCTGCCGGGGATTGTTGAGGAATTCAAACGTGCCGGCAAAAGGGACACACCTGTCGCCATTATACAGAGCGGTTCAACACCTGATGAAAAAGTGGGCATAGGTACAATTTATGACATCATGAAAATTGTAGAAGAAAAAGGATTGTCCTCCCCCGCCGTCATCGTCGCCGGGGAAGTAGTCCGATTTGCAAAAGAACATGAATTAACGGCAATATTTAAAGAACATTCGTATGTCAGCATCTGAACTGAATCAAAACAAACTGTTTCCCGTTTTTCTCAAGCTGGAAAACCTGCGGGTGATGCTCGTAGGCGGGGGAATCACCGGGTTGGAAAAGCTGAAGGCGATTTTGAAAAACAGCCCGGAGACGCGTGTGACGGTGGTGGCCGACAGGATAAACAAGGAAATAAGAAAGATCGCCGAAAAGAATACGGCTATTATGCTACTCAACCGGAAATTTATTTACAACGATCTGAATAAGGTGGATATTCTGATTCTGGCCACAAACAACAACGAACTCAACCGTAGGATACGGGAAGCCGCCCGCCAAAGGCACATCCTCACCAATGTGGCGGACGACCCTGTTTTGTGTGATTTTTATCTGGGTTCGGTGGTCCAGAAGGGCGATCTGAAAATCGGGATCAGCACCAATGGCAAGTCGCCGGTTATGGCCCGCAGGATCCGGGAATTTTTCGAGGTCTTTTTCCCCGATAGTCTGCAAGAATTAATTGAGAATCTGAATAAAATACGCGGTTCGCTGCGAGGCGACTTTAAGCAAAAAGTCCGTTTGCTTAACGACATCACTTCGTCATTTATCGCAAAAAGTCATTAAATATGTTGACTGCTTTGAAAAATAAAAAGAAAAACCCGGCTTCAGGGCACAATCCGTCATTGGATGCTCTGAACAAAAAATACGCGACGCTTACACCATTACAGAGAATAAAAGAACTGTATAAGGACTTTGACAACATCCTGCTCACTTCATCCTTCGGCACCACGGCTGTGTACTTGCTTTATCTGTTTCACAAGGCAGGCATCAGGCAGCCGGTTTACTTTATCGACACAACTTTTCATTTCAGCGAAACGCTTGAATATAAGGCAAAGCTTACCCGAATGTTTGACCTTGAAGTCATAGATATTTTGCCCGACAAAAAGGAAAACGAAGATTCAAAACTCGGCGAGTTATGGCGATATGATCCCGATGAATGCTGCCGCATCAATAAAGTGGAGCCCCTCGGGCGCATCAAGGCAGGCTTCGATGTCTGGGTCTCGGGCCTGATGTCGTGGCAGAGCAGCTACAGGATGAAACTCGAAACATTCGTTGAGAAAAACGGCGTCCTGCGTTTTTATCCGATACTTGATGTAAAAGAGACCGAGGTGTTGCAGGCGATTGAAGAAAACAACCTGCCGGTGCACCCGCTGAAGCCCCTCGGTTATGAATCGATAGGCTGTAAATACTGCACACTGAAAGGCAAAAAACGAAAAGGCCGGTGGGCACAAACAATAAAAACAGAATGCGGTCTGCATCTTTGATAACGTAAAAATCAACAAAATTTCATAATCCGACTACACAAATTCCTCTTCATGAATTAATCCCGGCGTGGTATCCGTCGGGATTTTTTTGTGAATTATACCTGCCCTAAGCGTCTGCTGTCGCTTTTTCTCGTTCAGAATCCATGCTGTGACTCTGAGTTAAACTATCCTGGCGTTCATAAAACCACTGAAAATTCATAGCAAATTGAAAATGAAAAACTAAATGGCTATTATTGCCACAACATAATTTAGCCACACCTGATATGAAGAACTACATTAAAGAAGCTGATCCTTTTATCGTGCCAACCGAAGATCTGAAGCTTATTGAAGAGCATTTCGGAAATGTGAGCAACAAATATGACAAATGCAGCATTGCTCGCATGGAGGTGCCACCGCGATGGAAAGAGTCGCATCAGATCCCTGAATTTGATGAATTTACCCTCATGGATAAAGGGAAAATCCTTGTTGAAGTCGATGGTGAGGAGATCGAACTTGAAGCCGGTCAAAGTCTGCTTGTGAAAAAAGGAGCGAGGGTTCAATATTCCAATCCCTATGATTATCCCGCCATTTACTGGTCGGTTTGCCTGCCGCCCTTTACGCTCGATACGGTGCATCGAGAAATATGATTTTTTTCATAGCCCGTACCAATAATCAACCATAATCGTATGCCCCTATGCCCAAAATGCGTAATTTTGGGCTTGTTTTTTTAACCCTTTAAATCTGATAAAATGAGAGATAAAATAGTAGCAGGAAACTGGAAAATGAACAATACGCTGGATGAGGGGATCAGTCTCGCATCAGAGATTTCAAATATGGTGGCCGACGAGGTAATGGATGACGTGAAGGTAGTACTTTGTCCGCCGTTTATCCACTTGAGCAGCGTATCAAAGATAATCGAAGGCACCGACAAGCTGTACCTCGGAGCCCAAAATTGCAACGACCATACTAGTGGCGCCTATACCGGCGAGATTTCAGTTGATATGCTCAAGTCTGTTGGTGTGCAATATGTGATTATAGGTCACAGCGAGCGTCGCGAATATTATGGCGAGACCAATGAGTTTTTGATGAAAAAAGTGGATACAGCCCTTGCGGCGGGTCTCACGCCTATCTTCTGCTGTGGCGAATCGCTCGAAATCAGGGAAAAGGGCGAACATTTTGATTTCGTTACAAATCAGCTTACGGAGAGCCTCTTTCACCTGTCGGCGGATGATTTCGGCAAGCTTGTCATAGCTTACGAACCCATCTGGGCCATCGGCACGGGTAAAACGGCATCAAAGGAACAGGCTCAGGAGATGCACGAAAAGCTGCGTGCGCATATCGCAGGCAAATACGGGGAAGGTGTTGCAGAAGGCATCAGCATACTTTACGGCGGCAGTTGCAAGCCGTCGAATGCGGCAGAACTATTTGCACAAAAAGACATCGACGGAGGTTTAATAGGCGGCGCATCATTAAAGTCGAGAGATTTCGTTGATATAGTGAAATCATTCTGATAATTAATGAACAAGAAAATTTTACGGAGTATTGTGCCAGCGTTGCTGATGTTGACGGCGGCCAATACTCTTTTTGTTTCTTCATCCCGGTCTTCCGCACAAGTGGATTTCTGCAAGTTGTTCGGGGCTGTTTATATTGAGGAAAAAGCCGCCTTTGCCGACTTCCGGGTATTCGAAGAAGAATCCGAAGCTTTTTCCGATGTCAAAATCTATGAGGTGGAGGCCCGGGTCTATGCCGACAGGGAAGGGCTTTGGTATTTCACCGATAAAAAAGCTTTTGCCGATTTTAGTGTTTACTTTGAACCAAGGAAAGCTTTTGCCGACTTCTCGGTATATTTCATCGATACTGAATCCTTTGCCGGGTGCAACGACTGACCATGAACAAATACCTTAAAATTTCCATACCCTGTTCACCTTCTCTCGGGGATGTGCTCATAGCAGAATTGTCCGGGGCGGGATTTGATTCTTTTCTTGAAAACGACCTCTTGCTTGAAGCCTTTGTCAGTGATAAAGACTTTGATGAGGACGCACTGAAAACCGTGCTGGACAGGCATGAGCTTGCTGAAAATTATAAGATAGAAGAAATTAAAAATACTAATTGGAACAGGTTGTGGGAAGAGAATTTCGAGCCTGTGATCATTGATGACAGGGTGCGGATCAGGGCCACATTTCATGATCCGGCGCCTGAATTTGAACATGAGATCATCATCAACCCGAAAATGTCATTCGGAACGGGACACCATCAGACTACAAGACTCGTTATTTCCGAACAATTGACTATTGAACACAAAAATAAACGCGTGCTCGATGTCGGCACAGGCACGGGTATTCTGTCTGTTATGGCATATAAACTGGGTGCCGGGAGCATTACCGCCACCGATATCGATGACTGGTGCATCGAAAACAGCAGGGAAAATTTTTCGCTGAACAACCTTGAAAATATTACCATTTTACAAGGAGAGATCGCTAATCTTACATTATCGCACAACTTTGATATCATCCTTGCCAATATCAACAAGAACATATTGCTTGCCGAACTCCCGTATTATAAAAAATTGCTCGATTCTCATGGAATCCTCATTTTGAGTGGTTTTTATGAGCATGATGTTACGGATCTGCAACAAAAAGCCCTCAAGCATCAATTAAAGGTTGTGGGGGTAAACACGCTGGATCAATGGGCTATGATGAAATTGGCACGGGCAGATTGATAATTGCCTTTTGCTTTTTGCGTTATTATTGCTAAAAACTTATACGGTTGATATTTATACAAATCTGTAATCAGGCGGTTATGCAATAATCGCTATATTGACGACCTTTGTAAGAACCGGTGTATTGTACATTCTATTAATGAAAAAAGGCCTTTTTTTCATATTCTTCATTTTCCTGTTTCAGGCAGCAGTGGGCCAATATGTGGTGCTCAATGATTCTGTTGATTCATTCGGCATGCAGGTGGCAACACTCCTAGAACGCACCAAAAATGCCGAGGCCGACAGTATAGGGCAGGAATTTAATGCGTTGTGGCCCTCTTCCTTCAGTACCGGCCAGCAACAGAAGATCATGGCCCTTGCCATCAGTATCCAGGAACGAAAAATGCCTCATATCCCATATCTGCGTGATTTTTTCGGAGCGCTCACTGCAGGTGTCAACCTAAAGGGGTTGTCAGGCAACAAGCTCGACAACATGCTGGATATGCTCGATGCTTCCTTCAAACGCAACAAACCGAGAAATTTTTCAAGGGAACTGATCAATCTCCGCATATTTTTTGAAAAAGAGATGTTGCATTATTCCCGCTTCAATCGTTTGTATGTGCTCAATGGGGATTATGATTTTGAGTATGCCGAAGAAATTGCCGAACCGACTTTGGAGGAAAAATTAGCGCAAACCAGGGAGGAAGAGCCGGAAGAAGACACATGGGGTGAAGAAACAGAAGACGGCTGGGGTGACGAGGTGGATGACGGCTGGGGTAATCCTGATGATACCTGGGGCGAGGAAAACACAGAAGAAGGCTGGGGTACTGGTGAAGACCAGGCTGATGACTGGGCAACTACCGAAACAGATACTGAAGACCAGAGCAATATCGCTTTGAGCTTTGATCAAAGTTCTCTCCAAAATGATTTGCCGGCCAGAGAAGGAGCCCTTATTTCTTTTGTAAAGGCAGACCTCGTGATTGTGACGCCTTACGACTCGGTGATCATCGGACAGACTTCAGGAGCTTTTTTGCTCGACAAATATGTGTTTCTCGGCGATGGGGGTAAAATTGACTGGAGCTCAGCCGGCCTGGATCCGGAAACAGTTTTTGCGACACTTGACAAATACAGCTTCAATACGCGAAGCCCTTACCTCGAGGCCTCCAATGCAAAACTCACTTACCGGGGAAAGATAGAAGGAGAAGCGAGCGGGTATTTTGAGTTTAAGAGTGTGCGGCACGACAGTGTGGCTGATGCCAGGTACCCGAAATTTATTTCCTATGAAAATAATATCATTTTAAGAGACCTCGGTGATGAGAACCTGCAGTTTACGGGAGGCATCATGATGGAAGGTGGTAAGCTGTTTGCCGCTTCGGCCTATGGCAGGGATTCAAAGCTTGAATACCGCAGTCCCGAAGGACCGAAGTTTAAGATAAGATCAAAGCTTTTCGATTTTGCCGATTCGACTATCACAGCCTATCACTCAAAAATGACAATTTACCAGGGGAGAGATTCCATTACTCATCCTTCGGTGAAGTTCAGATATTATACCAATAGCAAGGAGTTTGTGGCCATCAAAGATAAAAACGGCTACAACCTGAGGCCATTTGATGCGACTTATTATAAAATGACCATTGACGCCGACATGATCCGCTGGGATATGAACAGCGACAGCCTCAATATCTCCATTCTCAATGCAAAAAGCCTGCTGCCTGCTTATTTTAAATCTACAAATTACTACGATTTCAAGGAGATCAAAGAGCTGACCGGTGTCTATAATTTCAACCCGCTCATGGTGGTTTACAGCTATGGTTCCAAGATCAAAAGCCGTGAGATGTATGTATCGAACATCATTCAGGATTTAAAGCTGAACGAGAAAGCGGTGAGAGGGGCGATGCAGCAACTGATGTTTCTCGATTTTATTGAATATGACAATATAAGCGGAAGAATATATTTGAAAGACAAGGCAATACACTATGTGCGTTCAAAGAATAACAGAAAAGATTACGACGATCTCATGATCCCGTCTCTTTCCACGCACAAGCCCAATGCCACGCTTCATTTCGACAGTAATGAGCTCACCGTAAGAGGGATCGATAAATTTTTTATCAGTGAAATACTCGATGTGTATATCTACCCGCGGAACAATGAGATTAATCTGTTGAAAAACAGGGACTTCAAATTTGATGGTCAGCTGTTTGCCGGCAATTTTGAATTTGTAGGCCGGAATTTCACCTTCCGCTACGACAGCTTTTTGGTTGACTTGTTGAACATTGACTCTGTACGCTTTTATGTTGACGGGGAAAGCCAGTATCAGAAAAAAAGGATTGACAACAAGCTGGTTTCGCTCGAGCTCGAAAATGATAAAATGCCGGATCTGTCAGCAACAACCAGTACCAGCGGCACCTTATATATCAACAAGCCGGAGAACAAATCGGGTCGTAAGATCTATCCGCAGTATCCTATCTTCGACGCAGACCGCGGAGCCATCGTCTATTTCGATACGGATGAGACACTTGGCGGATCCTATGATAAATCGATATATTTTGTTGTGCCGCCCTTTGGCATCGACAGCCTGAGCAGCAGCGACCCGGCGACCATCGGGTTTGAGGGCACCTTCGTTTCAGGAGGGATATTTCCCGAATTTAAAGAGAAGCTGAAGATTATGCCTGATTATTCACTGGGCTTTGAGCATACCGTACCACAGGAGGGATTTGAATTGTACGGCGGCCCGGGAAGATTATACAATAAAATCAAGATGGATAAAAACGGCCTGACAGGTAACGGCAAGATAGAATTCCTCGCCAGTTCCTTCCATTCGGAAAACTATACCTTCTACCTTGATTCGGTCGTAGCTGAGGGAACAGACTTTAAGCTGGAAGAAGGTGAGTTAAATAGCGTTTCTTATCCTGACATTTCTACGGATAGTTTTACCATGAAGTGGTTGCCCGGTGAAGATCATATGTACATCAGGAACCAACTCGATAGTTTTATGCTGTACGACAACACGGCCACACTCAACGGATACCTCGATGTAACGACAACAGGAGTAAAAGGAGGCGGGACCATGACGACGAGAGGATTTGAATCACAATCGGAAGACTTCACCTTTACACAATATCAGTTAATTGCCAAAAATTCATCGTTTACCCTCGCCTCCGATAATCCGGAGAAGCCGTTGCTGACCGGTGATGACATCAGGCTGGAATTTGATTTTGCAAAAGACATTGCCAATATAAGCCCTGAGATCGAGGGAATGGCAGCCATCGATTTCCCGTATGCACAGATCAAAACCTCAATATCCAAGGCGCAATGGAACCTGCAGGAAAATAAAGTGTACATGACCAAGCCTCCCGATGTGCCTATTGAAAATTCCTATTTTTATGCTACACGTGAAGAGCTCGATTCGCTGGCTTTTAATGCTGAAGCGGCTGTGTATGACCTTGAGACTAGTGAGCTGAAAGTGATGGGTATTCCATACATTATTGTAGCGGATGCCATGATCACACCGGAGAATAACGAGGTGCTCATTCTTGAGAATGCTCAGATCGGGGAACTCCATAATACAACCATTGTCATCGATACGCTATACGGTTATCATCACCTTGTGGATGGTACCATACAGATCCACTCGAGAAAGAGTTTCTCCGGCCATGCAACATACCAGTTTGTCAATGCGCTGAAAGATACTTTTAAAATCAAATTAGGAAAATTTGAATTATGGAGAGATCCGTCAAAAAAGGATGCTCCCCTTCAGACTGTGTCAAATGGTGTGATTTCAGAAGACGACAGGCTGATTATATCGGACGGCATGTATTACAAAGGAGATGTGACGATGTATGCCCGCAGCAAAGCGCTTAAGCTTGACGGTTATGTCAAATTCGCCCTTAACTCAAACAGAGACTATAATACCTGGATCAAGTACAGCAGCGAAGATGACCAGACCCAGGATGTAATGTTCGATTTTAATAACGCCGTAACAGAAGATGGAAGCCTCCTCAATGCCGGAATCCACTACGGCAGTATGAATAACGACCTTTATGTTACCTTCGCAGAAGAGAAAAGACTTGATACGGATGAGGATTTCTTTACACCTTCCGGTATTTTGCATTACAACAGGCAGAAGAAAATGTTTATGATCGAAGATACCGCCAAGACGAATGGCCATAAATTCAGCGGCAGGGTTTTCGGTTATAATGACAATACCGGAGATATTGAGTTTGAGGGTCCTCTCAATTTTGTGGAGTCTTCGGAGGAAGTCCGTCTGACAGCCTCAGGGTTTGGCAGTGGCAATGCCAATGATGGTACATTTACGGTCAACACTTTATTCAAGTACGACTTTAAGATACCTGATCAGGCCTTGATGTCCATGGCCTCAGATATGTTTGAAGTAATCGAAAATTTCGGATTTCCGGAAGCAGAAAATGATCCTGACGCTTTCCTCTATAAAGTATCTGAAATCATTGGCGAGCGGGCAACCATCGAATACGATAAGCGCAACCAGGAAGAATATGTGCCGATAGCATCCTTCACTCCGAAAATGATCGGAAGCCTGGTGTTTTCTAAGGTGCTCATGAAATGGTCTCCGGAGCACAAAGCATGGTACAGTTCGGGTAAGTTAGGACTTTCCAACGTCCTGCGGGCCGATCTGAATGCTTCCATTGACGGATTTATCGAATTGAAACGCACATCCGAAAAGGGTACTGTGATGAATATATTTCTCCAGGCGGCACCTGATTGCTGGTACTATTTCGGGTTTGAGGATAACAGACTTATGCTGTTTTCTTCAAATGATAATTTTGTCGATATCATAGCGTCGAAAAGTAATGTGAATAAGGCGGGCTTTGGAGAGTATGTTTTTGTTGACAGTGATCTGCCGGATGTTCTGAAATTTGTGGACCGTTTCCGGAAAGATTATCTCGGCATCGAAGAACCCTATGAACTCAATCTGCCGGCTGAAGCATTGCCCGAACAGGAAATCCTTGAAATACCTGAGGACAATACCGGCATCAATGATTCGATCGGGTTTGAAATTGAGGATAATGCTCCTGTAGGGGATGAATGGGATTGGGCCGAACCCGATGAGGAGGAACAAACAAATCCGCTTGAACCCCAACAAGATGACCAGACAAAACCGGCCGACACACCTGTAACCGAAAAGGACTTAATAAATCCTGCAAAACCACCCGTATCGGAAAAAGATTTACTCGAACCTACAGAAACAAAGAAAAAAGAGGAAGAAGAGGATGACGAAGGGTTTTAACCCGAATAATTCGGGAAATAATAAAGGAAACGCTCAAAGCGCTGATAAACACGGAATTGACGGTCACTTGATGAATTTCC
>WGED01000722.1 GCA_015492915.1 Cyclobacteriaceae bacterium | reverse complement strand
TAGTTTAAGCACATTTTTCAATGAAACTCATGGATTTTTACCATATTTTTAATGCCCGGATCAGAAACTCACCGATAAACCCACCATGGCAAGTAACCCCCTCACCCTGTACCGGTTATATATCTGATAATTGTTGCTGAATATATTATTGACGCTGATAAACATGTTGTATTTGTCGGAAAAAACGTACTCCACCCGGAGATTAAGATCCGCTACTGCGCTTAATGTGGTAACAACCGGAATATCGGGCCGGTAATCCACTGCGGTGATGCCCGACAACACAAAGAAATCGGAATAAAGCTTCACTTTGTCATAGAAATTATACCAGAACGAGATATCCGTTTCAAACTTAGGCCTGTGCCATGCCTTATCGATTTTGCCCGTGGTATAGCCATTGTATCGCAGCAACAATGAGCCCCCGAATCGCTGTCCTCTAGTATAGCTCAAAGAGCCGTAAAACCTGAATAATGAGGTCGTACCCTCATCATAAACCACATTGAATTTGTTGAATGAGACCGTGTCATTTACATAGAAATACAGGTTTTTATACAATACCCACTGAATACCGGCATCAAAACCGAGATACTGGGCCAGGCTCCCCTTCACACCTGCATTCACATCAATGGTTTTTAAGGTGTGATTTACCGAAGCATTCTGATTGAGGTAAGGGTTTTCCCTGATCAGGCCCCTGAAAGTCACTTCCTCCACATCTCCGTCGAGAATGCCGTAGGCCGAAATATTATCGCTAAAGTCATAGACGAGCTTCACCGATGGAAATACCCGCGTATTCTTTTTGTTGTTCAGGGTGTCATTGTACGTGGCCACTTTAAAGCCCGCCACAACTGAAAAGTCACTAAGTGTAAAAGTAAAGGACGGATATATTCTGAAAAGCGAGCGGTTGATTTTATTGGGATTTTTATAATTATTGAACAGGTAGCTGATCTCAAGGTTGGCGCCCATCTCATCATTGAGAATATAACTGCCCGCAAGGCCCGTTCTGAATCCCAACTCGTTTGCATCATACTTGTCGCTGACACTGTAAGCATTCGCAAAAATGCTATATCGGATTGGGGCGGTGATATCATGACTTTTTATATTAATGCCGAGACTCAGGTCATTGAAGGCCTGCTTGATGGTATCCCTGTCCACCTTAATACCCGTATCGTATCCATAAAAATGGTACGCATCGCGCTGATAGCCCAATTCACCGCTAATGCTCGCTTTACCTCCGATATGCTTGCCGTAAAGCGATACAGCGGTATGGCTGTCACCGGAATTTTGCTTGTCAACAGGTCCCTTGTTTGAACCGAGAAAATATAACCGCGCACCGATGTTCCCCGTTTTGTTCGGCCCGCTGTTGATCCCTATATCAATCAGCGGAGTCAGATAATTACCAAAACCCAGCTTGATATAGCTCGATGGCTTAACGGTGATTTTGTCCGTTTTAAGTTTCAATACCCGCAATCTTGTGGTTATGTCCGGAAGCTCAGGCCTGAATTCACCAAAAGAGTATTGAAGAGGCTCTACTTCTTTGGTTTCGAATTCCGACGGCGGCACTTTCTCAAACACCCGCTGTGCGGAAGGTAGTACGATTTCAAGCTCTTTGTTTATTTCAAACTCGCCCTCGATCACCTCGCCTTCTTCCGCCGACCTTTCTTCCTGCGCAAATGCAGAACTAAAACCAGTCAGGGCAATTATGAGTGTTAAATATATTTTTAAATAGGCATTCATATATCACCTGTTTTCGGTCGTATCTTCTACTTCAAGCGTATCGAGTTCAGCATGTTCAAGCTCTTTTGCTTTTTCTTCCAGTGCAAGCAACTTTACTTTCGCTTCATCGACAATTTCTTCAACGGGAGAATTTTCGACTATTGATTCCAATGTCGCCTTGGCCTGAAAATCCTCCCCCATCGCCAGGTAATTATCAGCGATCAGAATGAATGATTTCCCAAGCCAGTATTCATACACGGGAAATGTGCTATTGAGCAAAAACAGCTTGTCGATAGACTCCTTGTAATTCCCTTCATCATACAACATTTTTGCAATCAGGTACAGCGCCTCGGCGCCATTCTCATCCCTTGCACTTTCAAGTGTTTTCTCGAAATATTTTCTCGCTTTTCCCTTATCACCAATCTGCAAATATGACTTGCCGATCGTGAGCAATGCCTCATTCTTGGCGTTGGGCGCCACCTGTCCCTTCTCAATGATCTGATTGGCATATTCTATCGCTTTGTCATACCGGCCGGATTCAAAATATATGTTCATCAGACCGTTCCACGCAGAGAATTGCTCTTTTTTCGTCGCAGCGATTTTCTCGAGCTTGCTAAAGTAATCTGTCGATTTATCAAGATGACCAAGAGCATATTCAAGCTCCGCAATACGCTGGATAACCCTGTTGTGCCGCTCAAAGCCCGGGATATCAGCGACTAAATAATAATTCTCCAACGCTTTGGGATAGTCCTTTAATCTGTACCACGAATCGGCGATCAGATAACGCGCCTCCGCTGCCATGGCGCTGTTGGGATACTGGCTTAAAAATCGCTCAAAACTCATGATGGCCCCATCATATTGCTGATTGAAATATTTTGATTTGGCGGCTTCAAACTCGATGCTTTCCAGTTGGTTGCTCTTTGGGTTGGCATTGCGAAACATAGCCATATATGTCTCAAATTCATTGGATTTTCCTGTTTTTTGCAGTACCTCCTGCAAGCCCAGCAAGGCGCTCTCGGCAATTTCATGGGTGGGATACTTCTCAAGAATCATCTTGTAATCCCGCTCGGCCACCGGATACTTCCCTACGTTCGTGGCAGCGATGGCCCTGCTCTGCAAGGCATACGGCAAATAGACGCTCTCCGGAAACTTATTGATCAGTTGCGTAAACAAATCGATGGCATACGTGTAGGAGCCGTTTTCAAAATTAAACCTCGCTTTCTGATAGAGTGCATTGGCATTATGTCTCGAACTGCGGTATTTAGTCAGCAAAACATCAAAATTCTTATTAGCCGATTCGATATTACCCAGAAGTCCGAAAATGATCCCCTTTCGCAGGTACGCATAATCCGCTGTTTTAGGATACCGGTTGATGACATTGTCAAATACTTTGAGGGCCTCCTGATAATTTTTCGTAGCATAAAAGCAATCGCCCAACCTCACCATCGCGTCCCTGTACTTCACATCTCCTTTATCCTGCATATGTGCGGTATAATATTTGAAATGCTCGAGCGCTTCAGGATACTTCTTCTGATTGTAATAAGCATATCCGATCCCGTATCTGGCCTCAAGATATTCTTTCGATCTGCCCTGCGGATCGGCACGAAATACCGCCGCATAGGCATTGACAGCCTCTTCAAACTTACCACCTGCAGAATAGGCCTCCCCCTTCCAGAAATGTGCCTTGATAACAAATTCATTGTTGAGCGGGTATTGCAATGATCTGTCAAACATGTCTACGGCATCGCGGAATTTGCCGTTGTTGAATAATTTAACTCCTTTGAAAAAAGCTATCTGCTGATAGGCTCTGTCGATGCGGGGTGTGCGCCTGCTCAGGCTTTCGATATGCTCCAGTGCTTTGTCGTAGTCATTTGAATTAAGATAAGCTTCTGTGAGAATTTCATCAATATTCGATACTCGCAGGCTGGAGGGGTATTTCGTTTTATACTCCTGTATAGCCCTGATCGCCTCATCAAAATTGCCTGCATCCAGATTGAGCTTGGCATACTGGAAAAGCGCGTCCTCTTCCATTTCGGAATTATAGCGATTGTCTTTGGACACCTTGAAAGCTGCAATGGCAAAATTTTTATTGCCGGTTTGCGTATATAAAACCCCGAGATAATAAGATGACAGAAAGCCGAGTGTATCATTTTTCAGCGCCACTTTTTTGAAACTATCAATTGCCCCTGGTTTGTCACCGGTTTTCATCTTTACATAGGCGATCCTGAAAAGAAGGCTCCTGTCCACATTTCCTTTTTTAACTTTCAGGTAGTCCTCATAATATCTCACGGCATTAGCAATATCTCCTTTCTGGAAATAAGCCTCTCCGAGATACAGGTTGATTTCCTGCTTGTCGCGCACTTCCCGCTTGCCGAGAGCCTCCATACCGTATTTTATCAGTTCGTCATAACGCTTTTGTTTGTAAAGCACTTTTACGAGCATCGAGGGGATCACCGGCGCATAGGCTGTATTTTTAGCCGAGCGCTCAAAATCGTAATAAGCGCGGTCGTACTCTCCTTTTTCAAAATTGATATATCCGGCATAGTAGCTCGACGGATATTGATACTTATTGGGTTCGCGCTTCAGTTCATTGAAAAGCTGATAGGCTTTGTCAAAACGCTTTTGAGTAAAATAGGAATAGCCGAGCTTGAATTTTGCATCGTATTGCAGGTCTTTGCTCAGGCCTTCATAGTGCACCTTCTTCAGATATTTTATGGCAAGCTTATAATTTTTTTCATTGTATTTCAGGTTGCCCAACTCGTAATATGCCAATCCTGCTTTCGAATGCGTCGGATATTTTTCAATAAATGTCTCGATCAGGCTTTCACCGTCATTATTTTTCAATTGCAATGCGCTGAACGCAATGTAGTATTCCGCATCGGCGATTTTTTGAGGATCTTCTCCCACCTTCAGATACTGCTCAAACGACCTCATGGAAGCAAGATATTTGCCCTCATTCAGCAATTGAAGCCCTTCACGATATGCCGCATCATTAGAAGTAAAGTTGAGGGAAGATTGACCTGAAGAAAATGCTGTGCAGAGGAGAATGAAGATCAGGCTAAGAAAAAATATCCGCATAGGTTTCAATTCAACTGTATAGAGAACTGGTTATTTCTCCTAAAATTGTGTTATATCCCAAAATTCTCAATAACCTTTCTATTCCGTGCTTAAACTACTTCCCGCCTGCTGAGCGCAAACATTCGCGGCGGGCAGGCAAAATCAGTCACTTCGTTCACGGTTGCCTGCCACAGGCAGGTTTGGCTCGCCACTATAAAATGTTCGTTATACCTCCTCAACAAACGTGCTGATTTTCTTGCATTTTAAGTTCTCATCACGAAATCCTATTGAGAAGTTCGGGTTTACAAAAATAAATTTATTGCCCGAACATTCATGATTTATTTTACAAAAAGAAAAAATACTTCCCGATGCGGCGCCGGCCATTAATGAAGTATCTTGAATAT
>WGED01000721.1 GCA_015492915.1 Cyclobacteriaceae bacterium | reverse complement strand
GCCGCAAGCAGATGAGCAGCGCGCGCAGGAGGCTTTCGAAAAAGCCATGGCGGAATGCCTCGCCAATGGCATCACCGGCTTTTGCGATGCGGGCGCCGGACAACGCACCATCGATCTTTACAAGAAAAACCTTACAGCAAACAATCTAAAGCTGCGGCTTTATGTCATGCTCTCGGGTGGTGACCAAAAACTGCTGGATCAATATTACCAGGGCGGCGTCGAGGCAGGGCCCGGCCATGAGTTTATCACCATTCGCTCCATTAAATTGTATGCTGACGGCGCCCTCGGTTCACGCGGAGCCTGGCTCCTTGAGCCCTATTCCGACATGCCCTCCACCACAGGCCAGAATGTGACGCCGATGGAAGAAATCCTGCGCATCAGCAATGAGGCGCTGGAGCACGGCTTTCAGGTTGGCGCCCATGCCATCGGCGACCGTGCCAACCGCGAGGTGCTCGATCAGTACGAAAAAGCATTCAAATCTCATGGCGGCGATCCGAAAAGCTACCGTTTCCGCATAGAGCATGCCCAGCACCTTCATCCCGACGACATACCGCGCTTCGGGCAGATGGGCGTGATCCCCGCCATGCAGGCCATCCACATGAGTTCCGACAGGCCCTGGGCCATCGACAGGCTGGGAGAAAAGCGCATCCGGGAGGGCGCTTACGTATGGCGGTCGTTGATTGACAGCGGCGCAATGATCGTGAACGGCACGGACGCGCCTGTGGAGCCTGTGAATCCCATCGCCTGCTTTTACGCCTCCGTGACGCGGAAGACCCTCAGCGGCTATCCGCCGGAAGGCTATGAGCCGGAGCAGAAAATGACGCGCGAGGAAGCGCTGAGGTCATACACCGTCAACGCGGCCTATGGTGCATTCTGGGAAAACGAGAAAGGGACTATTGAAAAGGGAAAATGGGCGGATTTCACGGTGTTTGACCAGGACCTGATGACCGTGCCTGAAGATAAGATCCTCGACACCAGCGTGTTGATGACGGTGGTGGATGGCAAGATCGTTTACAATGCAGAAAACTGATTGATGACAGCAAAGACAGACTTATCGAAATATGACAATAGCTGGTACTCGCCGCGGGCGGGATGGGTGAAACGCATCCTGTGGCATTATATCAATCACATCATTTTCAATAATGGCCTTTTTCCCATATCCTCATTGAAGGTGATGCTGCTCAGGATGTTCGGCGCGGGCGTCGGCAAGGGCGTCAACATCAAGCCCTCCGTCAATATCAAATACCCCTGGCTGCTGAAAATAGGCGATTTCTCATGGATCGGCGAGCATGTGTGGATCGACAACCTCACCGGTGTGGAGATAGGCAGCAACGTGTGCCTGTCGCAGGGCGCCATGCTGCTCACGGGCAATCATAACTTCAAAAAGATCACCTTCGACCTGATGGTTGGCAACATCGTGCTGGAAGACGGCGTGTGGATCGGCGCCCGTGCGGTGGTGTGCCCGGGGGTGACTTGCGGCAGTCACAGCGTGCTCACTGTCGGCTCGGTGGCCACATCCGACCTTCCGCCTTACGGCATCTGCCGCGGCAATCCCGCCATGAAGGTGAAGGATCGTGTGATCGGAGAGGGAGAAAATGAAGCTTCATGAAGATCAGCATCATCACCGTCAGTTTCAACAGCGCGGGGCATATCGAAGACGCCGTAAAGTCGGTGCTGTCGCAGGATCATGACGACATTGAATACATCGTGGTGGACGGCGCCTCGACAGACGGCACGCAGGATATTCTGAAAAAGTACGACGGCAGCATCTCCAAATGGATCAGCGAGCCCGACAAGGGTATTTACGATGCCATGAACAAAGGCATAAAAATGGCTGCCGGCGAGGTGGTGGGCATGCTCAACTCCGATGACTTTTACTATGACGGTCATGTGCTTTCGAAAGTGGCGGAAGCATTTGAGGATGAGGAGGTTGACGCTGTTTACGGCGATCTGATCTTTGTCGATCCTGAAAACCTCGGCAGGACGGTACGCACCTATTCTTCCAGAAAATGGTCGCCGGAGAAATTTGCCAAAGGCTACATGCCCGCCCACCCCACTTTTTTCGTGCGCAGGAAATTCTATGAAAAATACGGCCTTTTTGAAACGGATTACCGCATCGCGGCGGATTACGAGCTGCTCATCCGCTTTCTGTATGTGCACAAGCTCCGGTACCGCTATCTTCCCATGAAAATGGTGAAAATGCGCAAGGGCGGCGTCAGCTCCAATGGCATCAGAAGCAACATCATCCTCAACAACGAGATTGTGAGGGCCTGCCGCACGCACGGCATCAGGACATCGCTGCTGAAGGTGTATCCGAAATATTTCGTCAAGATCTTTGAACTGATCAATCACCGATGAAGCGCATCCTCATCACCGGCATCACGGGTTTTCTGGGCGCCAACCTCGTGCGCTATCTCGGAGATCATGAGAAAATCATGATTTTCGGCCACTCCCGAAGGCCGGAGGCGGCGGCAGGGCTGTTCGGTGAAAAAAAGGTGAAAATGCTACCCGAACTCTCGAAAGAGGTGATCGGCGGGCAAGGCATCGACATCATCATCCATCTCGCGGGCATCGCGCACGATCTCTCGGGCAAATACACGGAGGAGGATTATTTCAAAGTGAACCATGAGAAGACGGCGATGTTGTATGACGAATTTCTGCAGTCGGGAGCGAAGGCATTTGTTTTCGTGAGCTCCGTCAAGGCGGTGATTGACCAGACGGACAGGGTGATTGATGAAACATTTACCCCTTCTCCGAAGTCTGCCTATGGGAAATCAAAGCTTTTGGCGGAGCAATATCTGACAGGGCGCCGGCAGGAAGGGAAAAGGCTTTTCATCCTGCGTCCAGCGATGATCCACGGCCCCGGCAACAAGGGCAATCTGAACCTGCTGTACAAGTTTGTGGCCAAAGGCCTGCCGTGGCCCCTGGGCGCCTTTAACAACCGTCGTTCCTTTTTGTCGGTCGATAATTGCTCATATGTCATGGAAAAGATCATAGCCGGCAACCTGCCGGAGGGCACCTACATGCTCGCCGATACGAAGGCACTTTCCACCAATGAACTCATTCGCCTGATCGGCGAAGAGACGGGCAAAAAGGTTAGAATCATGAAATTTCCGCGATTTCTGATCACTGGCGCGGCAGCGGTGGGGTCATTGCTCCGTTTGCCTGTCAACAGGGACATGCTGGCAAAGCTGACGGGCGACATGGTCGTGTCAAATGAAAAGCTTTTGTTAAATTTGGGGCAGTCCTTGCCGCTTGACGCGGAAGCGGGATTACGAAAAACCATACGGTCATTCAATGAGTGATTTTTTATACGTCTTTTTTACCCTGCTGCTCATGGCAACCTTTTTTGTCTATTTCAGGATAGCGCGAAAGTACAACATCGTCGATCTGCCCAACTACCGCACCATGCATGAGGGCGCGACCATTCGCGGCGGCGGGGTGGTCATCTTCATCGCGATGGCGCTGTATTCCGTGTTTATGTACAATCCCGGCTATTATTTCCTTGCGGGGCTCCTCGTCATCGGCGTCACGGGTTTTCTCGATGACCTGCTCGATCTGCCCAACCGCATCAGGTTTCCCCTTCAACTTCTCTCCGTCGTGCTGATGATCTGGGAGGCAGGTCTGGGCAATGTGCCGCTGCTGTGGCTCATCGCAGCCGTCATCGTGATCACGGGCACGCTCAATGCCTTCAACTTCATGGACGGTATCAACGGCATCACGGCGGGCTATGCCATGGTGACCGTGGGCACCCTGCTCTACATCAACAATACGGGGCAGTCGTTCATCTACAATGGTTTTTTACTGTTTTTTATACTGACACTGCTCATTTTTGCTTTTTTCAATTTTCGCAGAAAAGCGGTTTGCTTTGCCGGCGACGTCGGCAGCCTGTCCATCGCCTTTATCATTGTTTTTCTGATACTTAAGCTCATCTCCGTCACAGGCCATTGGGTTTATGTGCTCTTTCTCACGCTCTACGGTATCGACACCATATTCACGATCATACAGCGGTTATTCAGAAAAGAAAACATCTTCAGGGCACACAGGCTCCATTTCTTTCAGGTGGTGATCAAAAAAACAGGCATGCCCCACCTTATGATGACTGCGTGGTACATGGCCTTGCAACTCGCGGTCAATTTTGTTGTTATCGAAATAGCGGAATTCTCATGGGAGCGTCAAATAATTTTTTCACTGATCATGTTGGGAGCTATTTCTTTGTTTTATATTTATGTGAAATCAAAAATGATGAAGCGTGAGGATGTTGTACAATGATCACATAAAGCCCTTTTTTGACAAAGTGCTGGCGCTGGCGCTGATGGTGCTGCTGCTCCCTCTGACGGGCCTCATCACAATACTCCTCCTTGCCACCCAGAGGAAAAGCATTTTTTTCATACAACGACGGTCCGGCAAAAACTTAAAACCTTTCAATATGTACAAATTCCGCACCCTGGAGCCCGATGATTCAGGGAGCCTTTCCATGGAAAATAGGGTATTTACGCCCCTTGGCAGATTAATGAGGGCTTCGTCGCTCGACGAACTGCCGCAGCTCGTCAATGTGTTGCGGGGCGAGATGTCGCTTGTAGGACCCAGACCGATGCCTGTGGAGTATGAAAGGCGATATGAAGAAAACCAGCTCAGGCGGTTTGAGGTGAAGCCCGGCATCACGGGCTGGGCACAGGTGAACGGGCGGAATGCCATGTCATGGGAAAAACGCTTTTCGCTCGACGCGGAATATGTGGAGGGGTTATCGTTCCTTTTCGATCTCAAGATACTGTGGATGACAGTCGTCCAGGCATTCGGGGCACTGACCGGTAAAAATAAAAACCATGAGGAAATGCCTGTTTTCCGGGGAATTAACATGATGACACGATGATATTGTACGGTGCTGGCGGTCATGGCGAAGTGGTTTTCGAAAACCTTCTGATGCAGGGTGAGATCGTCAGGGCGGTGTTTGACGATGATGAGGCGCTGACAGACTTCAGGGGCCTGCCGGTGCGCCATGCCTATGATCCGAAATTCCTTTCGCATGAAAAAATGATCATTTCGGTGGGCTCCAATACTGCACGGAGGAGCCTGGTGCGCAGGATAAAGCATGCCTTCGGCAAGGCGATCGACCGCAACGCCACTGTCAGGCCAACGGCCTCGCTGGGCAATGGCATCATGGTCATGGCAGGAGCGATCGTGCAGAGTCAGGCCGATATTGGCAATCATGTGATTGTGAACACGGGAGCAGTGGTGGAGCATCATGTGCTGCTGGGCGATTATGTGCATGTAGGACCCGGCGCCGTGGTCTGCGGCAATGTGACCGTGGGAGAAGGAGCGCTTATCGGGGCCAATGCCACCATATTGCCGGGATTGAGGATCGGCGAGTGGGCGGTGATCGGTGCCGGGAGTGTGGTGACGAAGGATGTGGAAATCGGGGAGAAAGTAGCAGGCAACCCCGCAAGGAAAATCTGACTAAATGGCTGCAGAGAATAATCATTACAAAATATACCTCTCACCGCCGCATCTGGGTGGTGATGAGGAAGCATATCTCAGGAGGGCCCTCGAATCAGGATGGCTTGCTCCCGGCGGTCCCATGGTCGATGAGTTTGAGGGCAAATTGAAAGAACTGACAGGCCGCGCTCATTGTGTGGCGCTCAATTCAGGCACGGCAGCTATTCATCTGGCGCTCCTTGCGCTTGGCATTGGCCCGGGCGATCATGTGATCTGCCAGACATTCAGCTTTGTGGCCTCGGCCAATCCCGTAGCTTATGTAGGCGCCGTTCCTGTTTTCGTTGACAGCGAGCCCGACACATGGAATATGGATCCTGAGTTGCTTGAGCAAGCTGTTTTGGATCTCGGGAAAAAGAGTATTATACCCAAAGCCATTATTTACACGCACATTTTCGGCAATCCCGCCAAAGTGGATGAACTGAGGGCCATTGCGGAAAAACACGACATTCCGCTTATCGAAGATGCTGCCGAGGCGCTGGGAGCAACCCACATGGGCAGGCCTGCCGGCGCCCATGGGAAAATCAGCATTTTCTCATTCAACGGTAACAAAGTGATCACCACCTCCGGCGGCGGCGCCCTGCTGACCGATGACAGGCAAATTGCCTCCCGGGTGCTACACCTGGCCAATCAGGCAAGGTCATGGATTCGTCCCTATGAACATGACGGGATTGGATATAATTATCGCATGAGCAATATCAGTGCAGCACTGGGATTAGCTCAGTTCAGGCATCTCAAAAAGTGGATTGACAGAAAAAGAGATATCTTCGAATCATACAAAGAGATCAATGAAAAAAAGACCGTTTTTTCATGGCCTTCAAATCAACCCGACAAAAAGTCAAGTTATTGGCTTTCAGCATTTTTATTACCTTCTCATGAAATAAGAGAAAAAATGATTGAAACACTACATGAGCATAAAATTGAGGCAAGACGCTTTTGGAAACCCCTTCATAATTTAAACCTTTACGAAAATCAGGTGTCTTATTTAAAAGGTGTTGCCGATCATCTTTTTACTCTTGGTATTTGTCTCCCTTGCGGGGCAGGATTACAAAAGGATGAACAGCGATTAATTAAGGACACTCTTATAGCTGTGTTATGATAATTTCTCATTAAATTTGTGAGTCAAATTTTAAGATTTTTTTGTTCAACCTGTTATTAAATATTACCAATAGTAATTCAGCTTGAATTTGAATTATTTTAAGATGACCAAATAACTATTTTCGCTGAATGGACAAATTTTTACTGAAGATCAGGGTATTGCCCCGATGGATAATAATCGTCATTGATACATTTATCCTGTTTTTTTCCTCACTGTTCGCTTTTCTTCTTCGCTTCAATTTTGATTATAGCCGGCTTGAAAGTTTCGACGTTAACAAAGGCATCTTCATTTTTACTTTTTTCTGCCTCATATCCAGCCTACTGACGAGAAGTTATGCGGGAATTGTCCGTTACACCGGACTGCAGGATGCGGGAAGAATTATGGGCACGATCGCCCTGGGATCAGGTCTTACATTTTTAGCTAATTATGTACATCTGAAGTTAAACGGCGGTTACATCTTAC
>WGED01000720.1 GCA_015492915.1 Cyclobacteriaceae bacterium | reverse complement strand
TCAAAATTGAACCTCTCATAAAAATAAAATTTTTTCTTTAAAATCTGGCTCTCATTAAAAAAATTCACATATTAATAAAGTAATAAAAATAAATGAACATCATTAAACTTTAGATTTCGAAATAACAATTTGAAAACCCTTACATCATTACTGTGAGATATGTTGTCATTAACTCATAAAAAACTCAGGGCCCCTTCCGGGGCCCCGAATTACCAAAACTCTAACACGATATAATCAATCTACTAACTGATTCAATCTTAAAATTTAAATCTGATCCCAGCCCTGAAAGAGATACCCGCTTCATAAAACATACCCGTTTCAGTCTGGTTCTTATACGGTCTCGATAAATGTTCGAAATAATTGGCATTGAACATATTCTTCAGGGCAAAGGTGAGATCGAGATTTTTCACAGGTGTGTAGCTGCCAATGAGATCAAATACATTGAAGCCCGGCGTTTCTGTTTCGTCAAACGAAGGCGCTACACGATCTTGCTTTGCCACCATCCTACCTCTGAACTCCACAAAATATTTTTGTTTCTCATATTTAACTGAAAACAATCCGGTAAATGGCGGTATCTCGGGTAACGGCTCATCAAAATCGACGTTTTGGGCATAGGTATAATAAGCCCCGACCCTGGCCGAGAATGCATCCGAAATCTGATACCCCAACTCGGCATCGAATCCCGACTGCCAGGCATTGTCAAGATTGATAAACCGCTTGGCATAAAGCGGCTCGGTGCCGGGCATATATTTTCTCGGCAGGGATTCGTCGACAATCGCCGAAATGAAGTTTGTGAATTTCGAATAAAATCCATTGATCTTCCAAAAAAACCTTCCCGGCTTGTCTTTTATCGTAATATCTATCTGGTTATTTATCTCGGGATCGAGGTTTGGATTTCCGACATATTCATAAGCGTCCATTCCAACAGTAAAATGATTGATGTAGCGCTCTACAAGGCTCGCAGGTCGCATGCCACGGCCTACTGATAACTGTAGTTGTCCATTCTTTCCAAAATAATGATTTATGCTGGCAGTGATATTAAAATTCCACTGTGATGAAGGATCGATCCCACCATACAAGGCTTCAAAATCAGGAGCCGGATTGTTTGCCCCGGATCTAACATAGTCCAGTCTGGCGCCGATCAGTAAATCCCATCGTTCACTAAGCATAAAATTAGCTTCAGAAAAAATACCGACATCATAGAGCCACGAATCCTGCCATACAAGGTCTGTAAACTCCATAGGCGGGTCCATAGGCATTCCGTTCATCTTTTTCACCTTTCGGTAGCGCACACCGTCTTTGGCAACCGCTCTGGCATCCATTCCCACAAATACCATTGTTTTTTCCGAACTTTTAAACCCTAGTTCCAACCTGCCGCCATAGGTGGTCGAATTGACAGGCGATTCGGCTTCCGTCATCATATAACTTGGACGGCCTTCATTACTCATCAGATGATCGACAAAGGTATAATACGCTTTGGCGTTAAGGCTCATTAGCTTATTGCTCAGGCTGCGGGCTCCATAATCGACCGACAGAATACTGCTATTGTCATAAGGCGAGTCCATCGGCAGAGAGGCGTGCTTGATATCGCGGCCAAAAGACTGCCGCCAACTTACCTGTATCCGTTGTTTGTCGGTAGGGTTGAAACCGACTTTGGCCGTATAATTATATGTCTGGAAAGAGCTCGGCACCACATCGCCATTCCCGTTTTTGTAATCATCAAAGGTTATTGCCCCACCTTGTATGGAAAGGTCGTAATTTTTACCCGTTGCTTCCAGAGCGGCTCTTCCGGTAATGCCATTTCCGTTAACCTCATATCCTCCTTCTATATTGCCGTGAATACTGAACTCATCCGTTGGTTCAGGCTTGCGGGTGATGATGTTGATGAGTGCACCCATAGTCTGCCCGTAACGAACACTATATGGGCCCTTTACAAGTTCGATACGATCGATTTCGGCCGGCGACACCTGCACGGAGGCAGGGTCCATCCTGTTGGGGCAGGCATTTGAAACGACCACTCCGCCATCATAAATCAGATTTAACTGATCATATTTCAAAGATCTGAACACGGGATCCATGGCATATCCACCTCTTTTGACAATTCCGAATCCGGGTTGGTCACCGAATATATCACCGACATTTTTGGGACTGTCGCGATATATCTCTGTAGCATTGATGCGCCCCTGCGACACAAATGGTCTGTCGTCCGTTGAGATGAGCACCTCATCGAGCAGTGTCACCGAACTGCGCAAGGGGATTGATATGGATAATTCATCATTTTCTCCGATAGTTTTTTCAATTGTCTCATACCCCAATAGGGAAACGATGATTTTTACAGGAAACTCATCATTATTTATACTGATCTGAAAATGGCCCTGTGCATCTGAAACGGTAGCTTTTTGGTTATAATAGACAACCGCTCCGGCAATAGCATCGCCGTTTGTTTCATCAATCAGTCGGCCGGAAATAGTTTTTGGTTGAGAAAATGCCAGTAATGGCACAAATACCATAAGTAAAGTAATATATTTTTTCATATAATTATCTGATTATAAATCGAATAGATTGTAAGCTCCTTGTGCAACCGACATGGCATATTGCTCTCCATTGCCAGTGCAAAGAGTGATATAAAAAGGAATACCCCCTCAGAGGTTTCTTATGAAAAAAGGGTGATTTTTGGGGGATGAAATACAGAGGCCAGATAGGTAAAGGTATAGTGGTGCACATAACATAATGGCACTACAGTAATCGCGGCCTCCGGAATTAAATTTTGTGTTTGATTCTGAGTGATTACCTCAACAGTTTTAATTTTCTCTGGGATGACAATTTTTTTATCTGATTCCTTCGTCCTTTCCTTTTTCACATTTTCAAGGTAACAGCTTGCACGGCACATGGTAATGCCCTTGTCAAGATTGACGCAGAACTTCCGGGTCATCTCTTCCCTGTTCATGTAAAAATCGATCAAAAACCATGACGGCTGGATGGTGCCCGCAAGGTAAATGACCAAAAGAGATATGGAAACAAAATATTTCACCTCAGCAATATAATTACCGTTAAGACAGTAGATTTATGATTTTGATCACAAAATACACCATTAGTTCTCTTTCATTATTTGCCTGTCCACATTGCCGAACAAAACCCTTTCATGAAAAATCAATGATTTTCAATCAAAACCGGCAGGTAGTCTGCCATGCCGGTTTTGATTTATAAATAATAATTATCAAATCAGCTCGCCGTATCCTTGCCTTCGATGATCTTTTCTACAACATCGGGATCGAGCAGGGTGGATATGTCTCCGAAATTATCCACTTCTCCCACTGCGATCTTACGCAAAATTCTTCGCATAATCTTACCCGAACGTGTTTTAGGCAGGCCGGGAACAATCTGTATCTTATCCGGCTTGGCTATAGGCCCGATAATTTTCGAGACAGTCAGTCTGATCTCTTTTTTGAGGTTTTCTTCCGATCTGTCACTCAGGTCACAAATGGCATAGGCATAAATGCCCTGGCCTTTGATCGGGTGAGGATAGCCCACAACAGCCGACTCGATCACTTTCGGGTGCTCATTAATAGCGTTTTCTACTTCGGCTGTTCCCATGCGGTGGCCCGAAACATTGATCACATCATCCACACGGCCAAGAATCCTGTAATATCCATCCTCATCGCGTTTCACACCATCACCTGTAAAATACAATCCCTTGTACTGACTGAAATATGTCTGCCTGCAACGTTCATGATCACCATAGGTCGTACGCAGCATACCGGGCCAGGGGAATTTGATGCAAAGGTTTCCTTCCACACTATTGCCCTTGAGTTCATTGCCGTCATTATCAACGATAATCGGCTGCACACCGGGCAATGGCAAGGTAGCATACGCCGGCTTGGTTGGGGTGATACCAGCTAAAGGAGAAATTAAAATGCCACCCGTTTCAGTCTGCCACCACGTGTCCACAATGGGGCACCTTCCTTTACCGACATGATCGTGATACCAATGCCATGCCTCTTCGTTGATCGGTTCCCCAACTGTACCGAGCACCTTGAGTGAATCGAGTTTGTAAGGCTGCAGCGGTTCATTGCCAAATGCCTCCAGCGCCCTGATGGCCGTCGGTGCTGTGTAAAACTGATTGACTTTGAATTTATCAACGATTTCCCAGAATCTGCCGGGATGAGGGTGAGTAGGCACACCTTCAAACATCAAAGTCGTGGCGCCATTGAGCATGGGGCCATATACGATGTAGGAATGACCGGTAATCCAACCTATATCTGCCGTACACCAGTAGATGTCTTCATCACGGTATTGAAATACATTTTTGAAGGTATAATAGGTATAAACCATGTATCCCCCGGTTGTGTGCACGATTCCTTTTGGCTTGCCCGTCGAGCCTGAAGTATATAGTATAAACAGCATATCTTCAGAATCCATGGTTTCGGCGGTATTTTCTGTGGAGATACCATCAATGGCATCATGCCACCAAATGTCGCGACCGGGTACCATATTCACGGGTGTTTTGGTTCGCTCATACACGATCACCTTCTCAACCGATGAGGTGCTTTCCAAGGCTTCATCCACCACATCCTTTATAGGTATGGTTTTGGCTCCCCTGAAATTTCCGTCGGAAGTGAGCACCATTTTGGCACTGCAGTCATTGATTCTGTCAGAGAGGGAATTTGCTGAAAAGCCGGCAAATACTACGGAATGTACCGCGCCTATTCTCGCGCAGGCCAGCATGGCGACTGCAGCCTCAGGGACCATCGGCATGTAGATGATGATCCTGTCTCCTTTTTGGATACCCTGCGCTTTAAGGGCATTGGCAAACTGACAAGTTTGTTTGTACAGTTCTTTATAAGAAATTACTTTATGCGGTTCCTCAGGATCATTCGGCTCCCAGATAATGGCCGGTTTATCACCTTTGGTATAAAGGAACCGCTCAAAAATATTGTCCGTGATGTTTAGCTTGCCATTTAAAAACCATTTGACACTTGGAGTTTCAAATTCCCACTCCAGGACTTTATCCCATCGTTTTCTCCAGTGAAAGGTCTCGGCAATTTGCGACCAAAAATCGTCAGGATTCAACACGCTGCGTTGATATTCATGGATGTAGCCTGCGAGGGTGTGGATTCTTCTAGCCATATTTTAAAGGTTGAATGTTTAAAGAATTATTAAAGAAAGTAAAATGATCGAATCATTTTACCATATGAG